>NZ_SSXB01000025.1:0-49297 GCF_021698995.1 Blastococcus sp. KM273129
CCCAGGGCGAGGGCAGCGGGTCCACCAGGGACACCCCCACCCCCACCTGGAAGCTCGCCACCGACGACATGACCGCAGGCTAGGCCGGGGGTACGACACATCCCGGCGTCACGCCGGCGACCGCCGACGCACGGGTCTACCCGGAGCTGGGATGCCGCAGCGGCGGCTCACTCGAAAAGGGCGCGTCCCGGTCAGGGCTAGAGGTCCGGGTTGGGCTCACGCCGAGCGGAGGTGCCGTGCCGGCGGGGTCAGGACCCGGGTGGGGCAGCCGAGGTCCGCCCCACCCGATCGACCGACCCCCGTGAGCGCCGTCGCCGGCGCGGGTCACGGTCCGGAGGTCCGGAACGGAAGCGATCAGCGGGTGGTGCGCGGGGTGGCGGGGTGGCTGCCCGCCGTCACCAGGTCGGCGACCGCCTGGCGGGCGTCGCCGGCGGTGACCAGACCCTCGCCCACGAGCACGGCGTCTGCCCCGGCCGCGGCGTAGCCGATCAGGTCGTGCGGGCCGCGGACGCCGGACTCGGCGACCTTCACGACCTCCGACGGCAGCCCGGGGGCGATCCGCTCGAAGGTGGAGCGGTCGACCTGCAGCGTGGTCAGGTCGCGGGCGTTGACACCGATCACCGAGGCGCCTGCCGCCATCGCCCGGTCCGCCTCGGCCTCGGTGTGCACCTCGACCAGCGCGGTCATGCCCAGGGACTCGACCCGCTCGAGGAGCCCGACCAGGACGTTCTGCTCCAGGGCGGCGACGATCAGCAGGACGACGTCGGCACCGTGCGCGCGCGCCTCGTGCACCTGGTAGCTGCTGACGATGAAGTCCTTGCACAGCACCGGCACGTCGACGACGGCCCGGACGGCGGCGAGGTCGGCGTGCGAGCCCCCGAAGCGGCGGCCCTCGGTGAGCACCGAGATGACGCGGGCGCCACCGGCGGCGTACTGCTGTGCCAGCTGCGCGGGGTCGGCGATGGCGGCCAGGTCGCCCTTGGAGGGGCTGCGCCGCTTGACCTCGGCGATCACCCCCACACCGGGGGCGCGCAGCGCCGCCAGCGCGTCACGTGCGGGGCGGGCCGCCTGCGCGGCCGCCTTCACCTCGGCCAGCGGCACCGCGGCCTCGCGGACGGCGAGGTCGGCGCGGACGCCCTCGATGATCTCGTCGAGGACGTTCACGGCGTGGCCGCAGCCTCGGCCGAGGTCCGGTGGTCGTTCATCGTCGCCACTGCTCCTCGTACGTCGATCCCGGCGGATTCGTGGACCCACTCTAGAGGCGGGTCGGGCACCCCCCGGCCCGGGGGCGGCTCCGCCGATCCCGGGGCGTTCCGCTATGCCGAGCCGCCGGAGCGCGGGGCCGGCGGGGGCTCGGTCGGGTCCTCCCCGCGGTCCAGCGCCTTCCACGCGTCGTCCGCCCGGTCCTCGTCCGACCGCGGCGCGGCCGGGCCAGCAGCGCGCTCGTAGCGCTGCCCCATCGCCGGCCAGGCGGCCCCCCGGGCGACGACGAGCAGCCCGGCCAGCACCGCCAGCACCCCCGCGACGACGGCGAGGCCCGGCCAGACCGCCGCGACCTCCACCGTCGTCCCGGTCACGCTCGTGCCGCTGACGCCGGGCAGGTCGGCGGCCGCGTCGGCCACTCCCCCGGCGAGCACCCGGGCCCCCGACCAGGCGAGCACACCGCCGCAGACCGCCACCAGCAGCCCCACGACCGCCCGCCCCGCGCCGCGCACCGCCAGCAGTGCGACCGCAGCGGCCAGCAGCACCAGCCCGGCGGCGGTGACCAGCGGCGCCGCTGCACCGCCGGTGAGCGTGCCCGACACCGGCGGCAGCGGCGCCCGCCGCTCGGCGGTGACCTCCACCCAGCGCTGGCTCGCGGCCGTCAGCGCCAGGGCCCCGCCCAGCGCGGCGCCCGCCACCGCGGCCGTCAGCTCCCGCCGGGCCCGGGACCGGCCCTCGTCCGGGGGGCCGCTCACCCGAGTTCCCGCAGCCTCTCGGCCGTGGCGATCGCCGACAGCACCGCGCGCGCCTTGTGCCGGGTCTCGGCCTCCTCGGAGGCGGCGTCGCTGTCGGCCACGATGCCCGCGCCGGCCTGCACGTAGGCGCGGCCCTGGTGCAGGACGGCGGTGCGGATCGCGATCGCCATGTCCATGTCCCCGCTGGCGTCGACGTAGCCGACGGTGCCCGCGTACAGCGCCCGCCGGGTCGGCTCGAGCGACTCGATGATCGCCATGGCGCTGGGCTTGGGGGCGCCCGAGACGGTGCCCGCGGGGAACGTCGCGTCGAAGACGTCGAGGGCGTCGCAGCCGGGCCGGACCTCCCCCGAGACGGTCGAGACCAGGTGCATGACGTGGCTGTAGTGCTCGACCCGCATGAAGTCGGGCACCTCGACGCTGCCCGGCACGCACACCCGCCCCAGGTCGTTGCGGGCGAGGTCGACGAGCATGACGTGCTCGGCCCGTTCCTTGGGGTCGGCCAGCAGCCCTTCGGCGAGCCGCACGTCCTCCTCCGGGGTGGCCCCGCGCGGGCGCGTCCCGGCGGGCGGGTGCACGACGGCGGAGGTGCCGGCCACGGTCACCAGCGCCTCGGGCGAGGACCCCACGACGTCGAAGGGGCTCTCCCGGCCGGCGAACCGCAGCAGGTACATGTACGGCGACGGGTTGGTCGCGCGCAGCACGCGGTAGAGGTCCAGCGCCGCGACGTCGGTGACCAGCTCGAACCGCTGGGACAGCACCACCTGGAACGCGTCACCGGCCCGGATGTGCTCGCGCACCTCCTCCACGCCGTCCTGGAACACGCCCGGCGCCAGGTTGCTGCGCACCGACGCCGGCACGTCGGCGGGCTCCAGCACGGCGACGGCCGGCGGCGCCGGCCGGACCAGCGCGGCGGCCATGTCGTCCAGCCGGGCGACCGCGTCGTCGTAGGCGGTCGCCCCTCCCCCGCTGCCGGGCAGCGCGTTGGCGATGAGCAGCACCGAGCCGTCGCTGTGGTCCAGCACGGCCAGGTCGGTGACCAGCATCATCGCCAGCTCGGGCATCCCGAGGTCGTCGGTGCTGATGCTCGGGAGCCGCTCCAGCCGGCGGACGACGTCGTAGCCGAGGTAGCCCACGAGGCCACCGGTCAGCGGGGGCAGGCCCGGCGTGCGGGGCGAGCGCAGCCGCCGCGCCACCACCCGCACCGCCTCCAGGGGGTCCTCGGGCAGGTCGTCGGTGACCCCGGGGACGTCGTCCCCCAGCCACAGCGTGCGACCGTCCCGCTCGGTGAGGACACCGGCGCTGCGGACGCCGACGAAGCTGAAGCGGGCCCACCGCTTGCCCTGCTCGGCCGACTCGAGCAGCACCGTGCCCGGGCAGTTGCCGGCCAGCTTCCGGTAGAGGCCGACGGCGGTCTCGCCGTCGGCCAGCAGGCGCCGGGTGACCGGCACGATCGCCGCCCCCGAGGCCGCGAACCCCTCACGCGTGGGCGCGGTGACCCCGAACCTCACGGCGCGACCCCCTGGACGGCGGGGAGCACGCGGTGGAAGCAGCTGCGCTCGCCGGTGTGGCAGGCGGGGCCCTCCTGGTCGACGAGCAGCAGCAGCGCGTCGCCGTCGCAGTCGAGCCGCACCTCGCGGACCCACTGCCGGTGCCCCGAGGTCTCGCCCTTGACCCAGTACTCCTGCCGGCTGCGCGACCAGTAGGTGGCCCGGCCGGTGGTCAGGGTGCGGCGGAGCGCCTCGTCGTCCATCCAGGCCACCATGAGCACCTCGCCGGTGTCGTGCTGCTGGACGACGGCGGCGACCAGGCCGGCCGGGTCGCGGCGCAGCAGGGCGGCCACCTCGGGGGCCGGCGCGGGTGCGGAGGGGTCGGTCGCGGGCATGCCGCCAGTGTGCCGTGCGCCCGGGTCAGCCCTGCGGGGCGGTGAACCAGTGCCGCCCGGCGCCGAACAGCACCAACCCGAGCGACACCAGCGGGGCGGCGGCGAAGAACAGGCTGAAGACGGCGATCACGCCGCCGACGTCCTCGGTGGCCGCGGCCGGGCCGAGCAGGTCGGTCAGCTGCGCCCACCAGTAGGCGGTGAGCAGCAGCTGCACCCCGTTCGCCACCAGCAGCCCCAGCCACGCCACCCGGTTGCGCCGGCTCAGCGCCAGGATGCCGGCGGCCACCAGCAGCACCACCGAGACCACCTGGACGATCGACAGCACCCCGCCCTCGCGGGCGAAGTCGTAGGCCTGGGTGGGTGCAGCCGTGGGGCTCTCCTCGATCGCCATCTGCGCCAGCGAGGCGAAGAACCACACGTACAGCGAGGCGATCAGCACCAGCACCGCCTGGACGAAGCCGAGCACCGCGGCACCGATCACCTGGCCCGGGCGACGCCCGGCCCGGGGCGGGACCGGGCCCCACGTGCCGGGCCAGCCGTAGGGGCCGGGCGGGCCGTACGGCGGGGGCCCGTAGCCGTAGGGCGGCGCGCCGTAGGGCGACGGCGGGGGCAGCGTGGGCGGCGGACCGGTGTAGGCCGGCCCCGGCTCGGTCGGCGTCGCCGGGTCCGACCAGGGGTCGCGGGGGAAGCTCACCGCTGCCCCGTCACAGGGCGGCCGCGAGCGCGCGGCCCGCGACCCGCCCGGAGAACAGGCAGCCGCCGAGGAACGTGCCCTCGAGCGAGCGGTAGCCGTGCACCCCGCCGCCGCCGAAGCCGGCCACCTCGCCGGCGGCGTAGAGCCCCGGGAACACGTCACCGCCGGGGCGCAGCACCCGGCCGGAGAGGTCGGTCTCCAGGCCGCCGAGGCTCTTGCGGGTGATGACGTTGAGCCGGACGGCGACCAGCGGACCGGCCTCGGGGTCGAGGATGCGGTGCGGCGGCGCCACCCGGATGAGCTTGTCGCCGAGGTAGTTGCGCGCGCCGCGGATGGCGGTGACCTGCAGGTCCTTGGTGAAGGCGTTGCCGACCTCGCGGTCACGCGCCACGACCTCGCGCTCGACCTGCGCGAGGTCGAGCTCGGGGGTGCCGCCGGTGACCCGGTTCATGCCCGCCACCAGCTCGGGCAGGGTGCGCGCGACGACGAAGTCCTCCCCCTTGTCGAGGAATGCCTGGACCGGGCCGGAGACCCCCGCCTTCACGCGCGTCATCAGCAGCCGGAGGTCCTTGCCGGTGAGGTCGGGGTTCTGCTCGGACCCCGACAGCGCGAACTCCTTCTCCACGATCTTGTGCGTGGCGACGAACCAGGTGTGCTCGTGGCCGGTCTGCCCGATGTGCGCGAGCGTGCCGAGCGTGTCGAAGCCCGGGAACAGCGGCACCGGCAGCCGCCGGCCGGTGGCGTCGAGCCACAGCGACGAGGGCCCGGGCAGGATGCGGATGCCGTGCTTGTCCCAGACCGGCGAGTGGTTGGCGACGCCCTCGGTGTAGTGCCACATGCGGTCGCCGTTGACCAGGCTCGCCCCGGCCGCGACCGCCGCCTCCTGCAGCTGCCCGTCGACGTGCGCGGGCACGCCGGAGAGGAGCCGCTGCGGGGCGGGGCCGAGCCGCGCCGGCCAGTACCTGCGGACCAGGTCGTGGTTGCCGCCGATGCCGCCGGAGGTGACGACGACGGCCTGGGCGGTGATCTCGAACTCGCCCACCTGCACCCGGGAGCTGGCCTCGCCGCGGGCGACGCCGCTGGGCTCGAGGACCGCCCCGCGCACGCCGGTCACGGCGCCGTCGCCGACGACCAGCTCGGAGACCCGGTGGCGGAACCGCAGCTCGACCCGGCCCTCGGCCACCGCCGCCCGCACCCGGCGCTCGAAGGGGGCCACCACGCCGGGCCCGGTGCCCCAGACGATGTGGAAGCGCGGCACCGAGTTGCCGTGCCCGGTGGCGGTGTAGCCGCCGCGCTCGGCCCACCCGACGACCGGGAAGAAACCGATGCCCTGCTCCTTGAGCCAGGCGCGCTTCTCGCCGGCGGCGAACTGCAGGTAGGCCTCGGCCCACTGCCGCGGCCAGTGGTCGCTGTCGCGGTCGAACCCGGCCGTGCCGAACCAGTCCTGGCGGGCGAGCTCCAGCGAGTCGCGCACCCGCAGGCGGCGCTGCTCCGGCGAGTCGACGAGGAACAGCCCGCCGAACGACCACCACGCCTGCCCGCCCAGCGACGCCTCGGGCTCCTGGTCGACCAGGACCACCCGCTTGCCGGCGTCCGCGAGCTCGGCGGTGGCGACCAGGCCGGCCAGGCCTGCCCCCACCACGACGACGTCTGCCTCCATGCGGGCCTTCTCGGTGTCCACGACCGTGACGCTAGCGGGCACCCGCTGCAGCGCGCCGTCCTCCGGGGGCGCGACTCGCCCGCCCGGGTGCCGTGGGGGCCGGCCAGGGCACCGTCATCCCGCGGTCCAGCGGCGGACCCGCCGCGTCGAGGCCAGCACCGCGGCGAGGACCGGGAGGACGAGCTGGAGCAGCGCAAGGGCCGCGACGCCGCCGGCAGACTCGGCGCCGGTCACCGCGGCGGCGCCGGTGAAGAGGGCGATCGGCAGCCAGGCCAGCGCCATCGGCAGCCACCCGCGCCGGGCCAGCAACCAGAACGCGGCGAACAGCTGCACCAGCGGGGCGATCAGCAGCAGCCACGTCCACGAGACCCCGGAGGTGACCGCCTGCGAGCCCTCCAGGCCCAGGACGAGGAGGGCCAGCAGCACCGAGGGCATCGCGCCGATGACCCCGATGGCCGCGGCGGCCAGCGCGATGCCGGGGATCCGCGGGGAGGGAGCGCCCGTGTCCCCGCGCGCCCGCGGTCCAGAGCCCATCCCGGCAGGCTAGACAACACACCGGCCGCTCAACCGCGGGTGCGCCGCCGGACGCTGGGCGAAGCCGAGAGCGCGAGGGCGACGAGCAGGCCGGCGAGCAGCAGGGCGGCCGGTCCGGCGATCACCTCCCCGCCATCGGCGAGGGCGCGGACGAGGACCCAGCCGGCCAGCGCCGCGCCCAGCCCCGCACCGCCGGCCAGCACCGACCAGGTGCGCCGGAGCAGCAGCAGGACCCCACCCGCCAGGAGCAGCAGGGCCGCGGCGAGCGGCAGCAGCGCCAGGAACCGCTCCCCGGCCGCCTCGGGCCCCAGCCCGCCGAGCGCCCAGATGACGAGCGCCGCCCACAGCAGGGGCAGCGTGGCCAGGAACGCGAGCACGGCCGACACCACGGCGGCGACGCGGCCGGGGTCCTGCCGGTCCGGAGGCATCTGCCGACCGTAGGGGCTGCACCGCTCAGCGCGCGGGTTCCGGCTCCCCCGCCGAGGAGCGGCGCCAGGAGGCGTGCAGGCGCGCGTAGGGCCCTTCGGCGTCGACCAGCTCGGCGTGCGTGCCGCGCTGGACGACGTGCCCGGCGTCGACCACGAGCACCTCGTCGGCGCGCTCGGCGGTCGAGAGCCGGTGCGCGATGGTGAGCGTCGTCCGGCCCTCGGTCAGCGTGTCCAGCGCCCGGGTGAGCCGCTGCTCGGTGGCCGGGTCGACGGCGCTGGTCGCCTCGTCGAGCACGAGCAGGTCGGGGTCGGCCACGTAGGCGCGGGCGACGGCGACCAGCTGCCGCTCCCCCGCCGACAGCGACTCGCCGCGCTGCCCGACCGCCGTGCCGACCCCGGCCGGCAGGCCGGCGAGCCACGCGCCGAGGCCGAGGTCATCGAAGGCGGCGACCACGTCGTGGTCGGTCATGCCGGGGCGGCCGTAGCGGACGTTGTCGGCGACGGTGGCGTCGAACAGGAAGCCGTCCTGCGGCACCATCACCACCCGCGCGCGCAGCGAGGCGAAGGCGACGTCGGCCAGCGGCACCCACCCGGCGTCGGCGGAGCCGAGGAGCACCCGCCCCTCGACCGGGTCCATGAGCCGGGTGACGAGCTTGGCGAAGGTGGTCTTGCCGGAGCCGGTCTCGCCCACGATCGCCACCCGGGTGCGCGGGGCGATGGCGAGGTCGACGTCGTCGAGCGCCGCCCGGGCGCCGGGCGCGTACCGGAAGGTGACGTGCTCGAACCGCACGCCCAGCGGCCCGGCGGGGAGCTCGCGCACCCGGTCGGGGGTGGCCACGGCCGGGTCGCGGACGTCGGGCTCGGTGTCGAGCACGTCGAGCACCCGCCGGAAGCCGGCGACCGCGTTCTGGGCCTCGTTGAGCACCTCGCTGGCGGTCTGCACCGGGGCCACGAACAGGGTGACGAGGAAGAGGAAGGCCACCAGCGTGCCGGGCGTGATGTCGCCCGCCAGGCCGAGGAGCACGCCGACGACGACGACCGCGGCGTTGGCGACGGCGGCGACGAACTCGCCGCTGACGAACACCGCGGCGGTCACCTTCTGCGCGTCGACCTGGGCCCGGTAGTGCCGGTCGATCGCGGCGTCGAGCCGCTCGGCGGTGCGGGCGCGGACGCCGTAGGCCCGCACCGTCGAGGCGCCGACCACCGACTCGGACACCGCCGCCAGCACGTCGCCGACCCGCTCGCGGACCACGCCGTAGACCTGCACCAGCCGGCGGGCGAACCAGCGGACCGCGAACACCAGCGGGACGAAGCAGACCAGCACCAGCAGCGTGAGCTGCCAGGAGTAGACGGCCATGACGACGGTGGCGACGACGAGCTGGCCGATGCTGACCAGCCCGAGCACCCCGCCCCACTGCATGAACACCGAGAGCTGGTCGACGTCGCTGGTGACCCGCGAGACCAGCGAGCCGCGCCGCTGCCCCTGCTGGTGCAGCACCGAGAGGTCGTGCACGTGGCGGAACGCCCGCTCCCGGAGACCGGCCAGCGCCGTCTCGGTCGTGCGGAACAGCCGCACGTTCATGCGGTAGACCGCGACCGCGGTGAGCACCACGACCACCGCGCAGCCGGCCACCACCCAGGAGACCAGGCCGAGGTCGGGCCCCGCGGGCGAGCCCAGACCACGGTCGATGACCTGCTGCACGGCGATCGGGACGACCACCCGGCCGGCGGTGGCGACCAGCGCCAGCGCGAAGGTGACCGGCAGCCCGCGCCGGAACTCCGGCATCATGCGCAGACCCCGGCGCAGCGTGGCGAGGGCGCCCTCGTGCTCCCGGTCGCGGAGCTGCCCCGCGGCGGTCACGCCGGCACCTCCGCCTGCGCGTAGGCCCGTACGAGCGCGGCGTAGCCGGGGACGTCGGCCAGGAGCTGCTCGTGGCTGCCGCGGGCGACGGCGCGGCCGTCCTCCAGCCACACCACCTCGTCGGCCAGCGCGATCGTCGCCTGCCGGTAGGCGACCACGACCACGGTCGTCGGCGTCCCGCCGGCCCGGAGCGCGTCGAGGATGCGCGCCTCCACGGCCGGGTCGACGGCGCTCGTGGCGTCGTCGAGGACCAGCAGTCGGGGCCGGCGGACGACGGCGCGGGCGAGCGCGAGGCGCTGCCGCTGGCCGCCGGAGAGGGAGGCCCCGCGCTCGCCCACGCGGGTGTCCAGCCCCTCGGGCAGCGCGGCGACGAACTCGTCGGCGGCCGCGACCCGGAGGGCCGCCCACACCTCGTCGTCGTCCACCGGGGCGCCGAGGGTGACGTTGCCGCGCACCGTGTCGTCGAAGAGGAAGGCGCTCTGCGCGACGAACGCCGCCTGGGTGCTCACCTCGCCCTCCCGCAGCCGGCGCAGGTCCACCCCGTCGAGGAGGACGCTGCCGTCGGCGGGGTCGACCAGGCGCACCAGCAGGCCGGCGAGCGTGGACTTGCCCGACCCGGTGGGCCCGACGACCGCCACGGTCCGGCCGGCGGGCACGTCGAAGGTCACCGCCTGCAGCGTGGCGCGGCCCCCGTCGTCGTAGCGGAACCCGACGTCGCGCAGGCCCACCCCGGCCCCGCCGGCCCGCGGCACCGCCGCGTCCGGCCCGTAGGGCGTCTCGCCGGTAGCCGCGAGGACGGGGGTGACCCGGTCGAAGCCGGCCAGCGCCCGGGGCAGGTCGGCCAGCACCCAGCCGATGGCGCGGATGGGCAGCGCGAGCAGGGTGAACAGGTAGGCGATCGACACCAGCTCGCCGGCGTCGGTGGCGCCCTCGGCCACCCGGCCGGCCCCGATGAGCAGCACGGCGAGCGTGCCGAGGTTCGGCAGCGCCTCCATGAGCGGGTCGAACACCCCGCGCACCCGGCCGACGGCGATCAGCCCGTCGCGCAGCTCCTGGGCCCGGCCGGCGAAGCGCCCGGTCTCGGTGTCCTCCCGGCCGAGGGTCTTGACGACCAGCGCGGCGTCGAAGCTCTCGTGCGCGATCTCGCTGACCTCGGCGCGCAGCTGCTGGGCCCGCTGCATCCGGGGGCTCATCACCTGCGAGTAGACGACGTTGGCGGCGAACACCAGCGGGAACACCACCAGCCCGACGAGCGCGAGCAGGGGGTCGGTGAGCACCAGCGCCACGCTCGTGATCGCGATCATCACCAGGGCGCCGCAGGCGAACGGCAGCGGCGCGACGAAGAACCAGGCCGACTCGACGTCGGAGTTGGCGTTGGAGAGCAGCTGCCCGGTGGGGTGGCGCTGGTGCCAGGAGAGCGGCAGCCGGAGGTACTGGCCGGTGACCCGGCGACGGTACTCGGCCTGCAGCCGGTAGCTCATGATCCCGGCGAACAACCGGCGGCCCAGGATGCCCAGGATCTTCAGCAGCGCGACGCCGAGGATGGCGACCGACGACAGTGCGAGCGCCGTGCCGGTGGTGGCGCCGTCCTCGAAGGAGGGCAGCAGAACCCGGTCGGTGACCTCCCCGATGACGTAGGCGCTGGCGACCGTCATCCCGCCGTAGAGGCTGCTGGCCAGGAACGCGAGGGCGAACATCCGGGGCTGCTCGGCGATGGCCCGGCGGATGTGGCGGAGCCCGCGTCGCACGACGGCGTCTCTGCGGCGGGACACGTTGCTCCTCGTGGTCGGGTGACCGGTCCAGCATGCCGGACGGTCGTTAGGGACGCTAAGCGGCTGGAACCGCGGGCGCACCCGACTTGTTCCCGGCCCGGGTGTCGTCCGGGGCGGCCGCCCGGTATGCAGGAGCGATGAGCGCCTCTCCCCGTTCCCTGCCGGCCCGCGAGCGCGCCGCGCTGGCCGATCTCCTCGACGCGCTGGGGCCGGAGGCGCCGACCTGCTGCGAGGGCTGGACGACGGCGCACCTGGCGGCGCACCTCGCCGTCCGCGACCGGCGACCCGACGCCCTGCCGGGGTACGGGCTGGAACTGCTGCCCGGCGGCGGGCGGCTGGCCTGGTGGTCCCACCGGCTGGAGGACCGCCTGCGCGCGTCCACCCCCTACGCGGAGGTGGTCGAGCAGGTGCGCAACGGGCCGCCCGCGTGGTCGCCGATGGCGCTGCCGGCCGCGGCGGCGGCGTTCGACACCGCGGAGTTCGCCATCCACCACGAGGACGTCCGCCGCGCCCAGCCGGGGTGGGAGCCCCGACCGCTGCCCCGGGAGGAGCAGGACCAGCTGTGGGCGGGGCTGGCCCTGCACGCCCGGCGCGCCGCCGGCCGCCGCGGCCTCGTGCTCCGCCGGAGCGACGTGCCGGGCGCCGAGAAGCGGATCGGGAACGCGGGGCGCACCGTCACCGGTGAGCCTCTGGAGCTGATGCTGTGGGTCTCCGGCCGGCGCGACGTCGCCCGGGTCGAGGTCTCCTAGCCCAGCGGGGTGTCGCCCTCCCGGCGCACCGGGACGCCGGCGGCGGCGAGACCGGCCTTGACGTCGCCGACCCGGAGCTGGCCGAAGTGGAAGACGCTCGCGGCCAGCACCGCGTCGGCGCCCGCCGCGACCGCGGGCGGGAAGTGCTCGACCGCGCCCGCTCCCCCGCTGGCGATCAGCGGGACGGCGACCTCGCGGCGCACCCGGGCGATGAGGTCGGTGTCGAAGCCCGCACGGGTGCCGTCGGCGTCCATCGAGTTGAGCAGGATCTCCCCGACGCCGAGCTCGGCGGCCTGCACGCACCACTCGACGGCGTCGCGGCCGGTGCCCCGGCGGCCGCCGTGCGTGGTGATCTCGTAGCCCGAGTCGGTCACCGCGCCGTCGCGGACCCGCCGGGCGTCCAGCGACAGCACCAGCACCTGGTTGCCGAAGCGCTGCGCGATCTCGGCGATCAGCTCCGGCCGGGCGACGGCGGCGGTGTTCACCGCGACCTTGTCCGCCCCGGCGCGCAGCAGCCTGTCGACGTCGTCGACCCCGCGCACGCCCCCGCCGACGGTGAGCGGGATGAAGACGCTCTCGGCGGTGCGGCGGACGACGTCGTAGGTGGTCTCCCGGTTGCCCGAGCTCGCGGTGATGTCGAGGAAGGTGAGCTCGTCGGCGCCCTCGGCGTCGTAGACCCGGGCCATCTCCACCGGGTCGCCGGCGTCGCGCAGGTCCACGAAGTTGACGCCCTTCACCACCCGCCCGGCGTCGACGTCGAGGCACGGGATGACCCGCACGGCGAGCGTCATGCCGCGGGCTCCCGGACGGCGTCGGCCTCGATCTCCACCAGCAGCCCCGGGTCGATGAGCGCCGACACCTCGACCATCGTCGACGCCGGGCGGATCGCGCCGAACACCTCGCCGTGGGCGCGGCCGACCTCCTCCCAGCGGCTGATGTCGGTGACGTACATGCGGGTGCGGACGACGTCGGCCAGGGCGAAGCCTGCGCGCTCCAGCGCCCGCTCGATGGTGGCCAGCACCTGGCGGGTCTGGGCGGCGGCGTCCCCCGGGTGCGCGACGGCGCCGTCGACGAGCGCGGTGGTGCCGCTCACCCACGCCGTGTCGCCGCGCACGACGATCCGGCTGTAGCCGACGACCGGCTCCCAGGGGTTCTCCGAGCCGAGGTTGAGCACCGTCATGCCAGCTGCTCGGTGACCCGCAGGGCCTCCGGGAGGGTGAAGGCACCGGCGTACAGGGCCTTGCCGACGATGGCGCCCTCGACGCCGATCGCGGTCAGCCCGGCCAGTGCGCGGATGTCGTCGAGCGAGCTGACCCCGCCCGAGGCGACCACCGGCCGGGGGGTGGCGGCGCAGACCTCGCGGAGCAGGTCGAGGTTCGGGCCCTTGAGCGTGCCGTCCTTGGTGATGTCGGTGACGACGTAGCGGGCGCAGCCCTCGGCGTCCAGGCGGGCGAGGGTCTCGTAGAGCTCGCCGCCCTCGCGGGTCCAGCCGCGGGCGGCCAGCCGGGTGCCGCGGACGTCCAGGCCGACGGCGATGCGGTCGCCGTGCTCGGCGATCGCCCGGGCGCACCACTCGGGGGACTCCAGGGCGGCGGTGCCGAGGTTCACCCGCCGGCAGCCGGTGGCCAGCGCCGCCTCGAGGGACGCGTCGTCCCGGATGCCGCCGGAGAGCTCCACGTCGACGTCGAGCTCGCCGACCACCCGGGCGAGGAGCTCGCGGTTGGAGCCGCGACCGAAGGCGGCGTCGAGGTCGACCAGGTGCACCCACTCGGCGCCGTCGCGCTGCCACTGCAGCGCGGCGTCGAGGGGGTCGCCGTAGGAGGTCTCGCTGCCGGCCTCCCCCTGCACGAGACGGACGGCCTGGCCGTCGGCGACGTCGACGGCGGGGAGCAGCTGCAGCTTCGGCACGGTGCCCAGCCTAGGGACCGGCACCGGGCTCCCCTGCGTCAGCTCCCGGCAGCGTGCCGGGCGGCGAACCGGCCGGGGGTCGTGCCGGTCACCCGGGCGAAGTCGCGGGTGAAGTGCGCCTGGTCGGCGTAGCCGAGCGCCGCGGCCACCTCCCCCATGCCGGCCGGCCGCCCGCGCAGCCGCTCGGCGGCCTCCTGCAGCCGCCGGCGCTGGATGAGCCACTTCGGGGTCAGCCCCAGGCGCCGGTGCACCAGCCGCTGCAACGCGCGCTCCGAGAGCCCGAAGCGGTCGCAGACCTGGGCGACCCGGACGACCTCGCGGTGGCCCTCCACGAACGCGACCACCTCGTTGACCAGGCGGCCCTCGTCGTCGACCGGCAGGAAGGGCCGCAGCGCGCCGCCGAACGCGGCCATCGCCGCGCCGTGGGCCTCCGGGGAGCGCGGGTCCGGCGCCATCGCCGCGCGCACCCGGGCGGCGAGCTCCTCCCCCGCGTCGCCGAGCACCTCGGCGACGTCGACGTGACGGCCCGTGTACCGGCTCATCGGCCCGCCCGCGACCAGGGCGCCGGCGGCCGGGGCGCACATGACGCCGACGGCCCACCCCTCGCCGGTCAGCGTCGTCGTCGACAGGCCCGGGACCACGCCGTGGAAGCGGGCGTAGCCGGTGGCGACGACCAGCAGCGCGACCGGGTACTGCAGCACCCGCTGCGGCGCCTCCTGGCCGGGCGGCACCGACCAGACCGGGATCCAGAACCGCTGCAGCAGGCCCTCGAACTCCGGGGCCGCCGCGTAGCGGTGCACCACGTGCGAGGCGTCACCGGGGTCCCGGAGGTGGGCGCGCTCGACCACGTCCATGGCGCGCGGGGCCGCCGGGCTGTCGGGTTCCATCAAGACCGAGCCTGCCGCACGGCCCTAGGTTCCGGCCATGACCCGCACCGCCACGAGCTACCAGGCCGCCGAACGCCCGCTCACCGCCCTGCTCGACACCGTCCCCGCCACCGGCTGGTCGAGCCCGTCGCCCTGCGAGGGGTGGACCGCCGCCGACGTCGTCGACCACCTGGTCACCACCCAGCGCGACTTCCTCACGACCCACGGCGCGGACCTCGGCCCGGCACCCGACGTCGCCGCCGACCCGGCGGCCGCCTGGCGCGCGCACGCACGGCGCGTGGCCGCGGTGCTGGCCGACGACGCCGTGGCGAGCCGGGGGTTCGACGGCTTCTTCGGGCCGACGACGGTCGGCGCCGCGCTCGAGCAGTTCTACGTGTGGGACATGGTCGTGCACCGGTGGGACCTCGCCCGGGCCGTCGGCGCGGACGCGGCGCTCTCCGACGAGGAACTGGACCGGGTCGAGGCCGGTGCGGACGGCTTCGGCCCGGCGCTGCACATGGAGGGCATCTGCCGGCCCGCCGTCGAGGTGCCCGGGACCGCCGACCGCACCACCCGGGTGCTCGCCCGGCTGGGCCGGAGCGCCTGACCGGCCCGCACGCCGGTGCGGCAGGCTGACGGCGTGGAGTTCGCCGACGTCGTCCGCCGTCGCCGCATGGTGCGCGACTACGACCCCGACCGCCCGGTGCCCCCCGAGGTGCGCGAGAGGCTGCTCGAGCACGCGATCCGGGCCCCGTCGGCCGGGTTCAGCCAGGGCTGGGCCTTCCTGGTGCTGGAGACGCCGGAGGAGCGGGACCGCTTCTGGGCCGCCACCACCGACGGGGGCGCCGCCCCCGATGGCTGGCTCACCCGCATGCGCCGGGCGCCGCTGCTGGTGGTGCCGCTGGCCGACAAGAGCGCCTACCTGGACCGCTACGCCGAACCGGACAAGGGCTGGACCGACCGCGACGAGGCCCGCTGGCCGGTGCCGTACTGGGACGTCGACGCCGGCATGGCCGCGCTGCTGATGCTGCTCACCGCGGTCGACGAGGGGCTCGGCGCCTGCTTCTTCGGCGTCCCGGGCGAGCGCGTGGACGCCTTCCGGGCGGCCTTCGGGGTGCCGGCGGGGTACCGGCCCGTCGGCTGCGTCTCGGTCGGCTACCCGGGCACCGGGGACCGCCGGTCGCCGTCGCTGCGCCGGGGTCGCCGGGGCGTCGACGAGGTGGTCCACCGGGGCCGCTGGTGAGAGCTCCCTCACCGGGGTCTCACGCGGGGTTCACCCCTGCCGCCGAGGCTGGCCGGGTGGAGAACGGCCTGCTCTGCCCGGTCCGGGTGCCCCCGTCCTGGCCGCCCTCGCTGCGGCTCCTCCTCGGTGAACCGGCCGGCGACCTCTGGTCGGCCGTCCTGGAGCCGCTGTCCGGGCGGCTCCGCACGCTGGCCGCCACCTCGGTGCACCTGCGCCCGGACGGCGCGGCGACCGTGCGCCACACGGCCGTCGTCGACTGGGCCGACGGGCGCACCACCCGGGAGCACCTCGCGGCGACCACCGGGACGGCGATCCCACCGGGCGCCGCCGTCGTCGAGGGCGCGGCCGGGGGCGCGCCCCTCGCCGTGGGGCTCTGGCGTTGGCCGCTGGACCCGGCGTTGCCCGGGCTGGCCTGGGCGACCTCGGCGGCCGGGGTCGCCGGACGGCTGCGCGGCCTGGGGCTCGACGTGCCGGGCCCCCGGCTGCGGCTGCGCAGCTACCGGCCCGGCCGGCGGGCGGTCGTCGAGGTGACCTCCCCGGCCGGCCGCTGGTTCCTCAAGGTGGTCCGGCCCTCCGTGGTGGCGGACCTCGTGCACCGGCACACCGCCCTGCTCCCGGCGGTGCCCGTGGCACCGGTGCTGGCGCACACCGCCGACGGCGTCGTCGTGCTGCCCGGCCTGCCGGGCACCCCGCTGCGGGCGGCGCTGGCCGGCGATCCCGGGCAGCTGCCCGAGCCGGAGGCCCTCGACGGGCTCCTCGACCGGCTGCCGCCCGTGGCCGCCCGGAAGGGGCGCGGCGCCCCCGGCGACCCGCTGCCCGCCGTCCGGGCGCACGCGGCGGTGCTCGGGACGGTCTGCCCCGCCCTGACCCCCCGGCTGGAGCGGCTCACCGCCGCGGTGGCGGCGGCGGCGGGCCGGCACCCGGTGGTCCCGGTGCACGGCGACCTCTACGAGGCGCAGCTGCTCGTGGAGGCCGGGTCGGTGGTGGGCCTCCTCGACGTGGACACGACGGGTCCGGGGGCACGGATCGACGACTGGGCCACCCTGCTGGGCCACCTCGTGCTGCTGGAGCACCTGGCCGGGGACCCCGCGCCGATCGCCGCCTACCGCGACCGGGTGCACCGCCTGCTCGCGGGGCGCTGGCCCGGCGGCGAGCTGGCCGGCCGGGTCGCCGGGGTGCTCGTCGGGCTGGCGACCGGGCCCTTCCGGGTGCAGCAGGCCGGCTGGGAGGAGGCGACCGAGGCCCGGCTGGCGCTCGCCGAGCGGTGGTCGGCCGCCTCCGCCGGATGAGAGCTGCCTCATCGCGGTCTCCCGGGCACCTCACCGGCGGCGGGCACCGTGGTCCTCGTCAGCGCACCACCACCGTCCACGGGAGGACCGCACCATGAGCAGCAGGCCCGCTACCTGGAAGATCGTCACCTTCGGCACCGCCCTCACCGGGCTCGGCGTCGCCGGCGTCGGCGTCGCCGCGGCGGCGGACGACGGCGGGGCACCGTCGCAGCCCCCGGCAGCCGTCTCGGTCGCCGCCGACGGCAGCCCGGACGCCTCGCCCGACGACGACGCCGTCGCGGACGCCTCCGCGGACACGGCGGACGGCGACGACGCCACCCCTGATGCCGGCCCGGACGTCGACAGCCCGGACGTCGACTCCCCCGACGACGCCGGCCCGGACGCCGACTCCGCCGACACCGACTCCCCCGACACCGACGACTGATCGACCGGCCCCCGGCCCCGGACCCGTACGGGGCCGGGGCCCTCGGCCGTGCCGGTCAGGCGGCGAGGCGGTACCCCATCCCCCGCACCGTCTCGATGCGGTGGGCCCCGAGCTTCCTGCGCAGGTACCGGACGTAGACGTCGACGACGTTCGAGCCGGGGTCGAAGTCGTAGCCCCAGACGTGGCTGAGCAGCTGCTCACGGGCGAGCACCTGACCGGGGTGGCGCAGGAAGGTCTCGGCGAGGGCGAACTCGCGGGCCGACAGGTCGACGGTGCGGCCCTCGACGTGGGCGCGCCGGGTGCGCAGGTCCAGCGACAGCCCGCCGGCGGTCAGCACGGTCACCTCGCTGTCGCGGGCACCGGCCAGCCGCAGCCGGACGCGGGCGAGGAGCTCCTCGAAGCGGAAGGGCTTGGCCATGTAGTCGTCGGCGCCGCCCTCCAGCCCCGCGACGGTGTCCTGCACGCTGTCCCGCGCGGTCAGCACGACCACCGGGACGGCGCAGCGCTCGGCGCGCAGCGCCCGCAGCACGGCGAAGCCGTCGAGCACCGGCAGCCCGATGTCGAGGACGACGAGGTCGAACTCGCCGCTGCGGGCGCGGTCCAGGGCCGACAGCCCGTCGCCGACGACCGCGGTCGCGAAACCGTTGGCCTTCAGCCCCTTCTCGACGAACGCGGCGATCCGCGGTTCGTCCTCGGCGATCAGCACGCGGCTCACCGGCGTCCCCCCTCGGTCGGTGCAGAACGTGCGCCGCCGACCAGCGGCGGCGTGGACAGCGAGTCGTCGACGGTGTCGCCGACGCCCGGGAGCAGGTCGGCCGGGCGGGCATCGCGGGGCGGCGCCGGCCGGGCGGGCAGCACGAGGGTGAACGTCGCCCCGTCACCCGGCCGGCTGTGCAGCTCGACCGATCCGCCGTGGGCGGCCGCGATGGCCTGCACGATCGACAGGCCCAGGCCCGCCCCGTCGCTGCGCCGGGCACCGGAGCTGCCGCGCGCGAACCGGTCGAACACCCGCTGCTGGTCCTCCACGGGGATCCCGGGCCCGGTGTCGTCGACCCACACCAGCAGCCGGTTCCCGCTGAGCCGGCTGCCGAGCACGATCCGGTCGCCCGGCCGGGTGTGGTGGACGGCGTTGTCGGCCAGCGCGACCACCGCCTGGGTCAGCCGCTGCGGGTCCAGCAGCAGCTCGGCCCGGGCGACGGCACCCAGCTGCCAGTCGCGGTCGCCGAGCCGCTGCACCTTCCCGAACACCTCGGCGGTCACCTCGCCGACGTCCACGGGCTGCAGGCGGACGAACTCCGGCTGCTCGGCGCGGGCGAGGAGCAGCAGGTCGGAGACCATGCGGTTCATCCGCTCCAGCTCGTCGTCGACCAGCGCCACGGTCTGCCGGACGTCCTCGGGGTCGGCCGCGTCGAGCACCTCCAGGTGGCCGCGGACGATGGTGATCGGGGTCCGCAGCTCGTGCCCCGCGTCGTCGAGGAAGCGACGCTGCGCGGCCACCCCGCCCTCCACCCGGTCCAGCATCCCGTTGACGGCGACGGCGAGGTCGGCGAGCTCGTCGGCCGGACGGCCCTCGACCGGGATCCGGCCGGACAGATCGGTCTCGGTGATGCCCTGGGCGGTGGCCGCGACCGCCCGGACCGGAGCGAGAATGCGCCCCGCCACGATCCACGCTCCCGCCGCGGCCAGCAGGACGGTGAGCGCGCCCACCCCCAGCATCAGCCGGGCGGTGTCGTCGGCGGCCTGCCGTTCCTGGTCGGCGAAGTAGGCGACGACGGCGACACCGCGGGCCGGGTCGCCCTCCAGCGTCACCGGGACAGCGAGGTAGCGGACCTCCCCGGCCCCGCTGTCGTACCGGCCGGCGGTCGTCTCGGTGACCGACCCGACGAGATCGGTGAAGGCCGCGTCCTGGCTCAGCAGCACCGGCGCCTCGATCCGGCTCTGGAAGCGGTACGCGCCGTCGACGTAGCCGAGGAACTTCTCGTTGGGGCGGGCGAGGTTGTACTGGATGACGGTCTCGAGGACCTCGGCGACGGAGGCGAACGGCTCGCCGGTCTCCGGGTCGATCCCCGAGGCCACGATCTGCGAGAACTCGACGACCTCGGCGTCCAGCGCCAGGTCCATCCGCTCGTCGGTCGCGCGGATCAGCAGTCGCCAGGTGACCAGGTCGACCAGCGCCAGCGCCAGCAGGACCAGCAGCAGGACCCAGCCGATGATCCGCGTCCGGGCGGCCCGCGGTGCCCACCGACCGCGGAGCCGGTGGCGCCACCCGGTCGGGCTGGGCTGGTCGGCGCTCACGGTCGGGCCGTCCCCCTCCCTCCCGGCGTCTCAGTCGTCGTCATCGTCCCCGTCATCGTCCCCATCGTCGTCGTCGCCGTCGTCGTCGCCGTCGTCGTCGTCGTCGGGCAGCGGCGGCGGTGGGACGACCCCGGCGCCGGGGTCGGGTGCCGGAGGCCGCGGCTCCAGCGGCGCCGGTGCGGGGTCCGGAGCGGGCGCGGGGGCAGGCACCGGCTCCCGAGCAGGATCCGGGGCGGAGGGCCCGAGGGGGAGCTCCCGGGCCGGCACCTCGATCGGCGTCGGCACCGCGCGCTCCCCGGCGCCCGTGGGACCGAGCAGCGCCCACGCCGCCCCGCCGCCGAGCAGCACGGCCACCAGGCCGGCGAGCACGGCGGCGACGGGACGGGGACGCAGGCGCACGGACCGAGGGTGCAGCGGGCGGGTGTCGCACCGGTGAGACGAGGATGAGGACGCTCTCATGCGACCGGTGCGGCGCGGTCACCCCAGGGCGGTCGTCCCCGTCACCAGCACCAGGTCCGCGCCGTGCGTGCCGGCGACGTCGACGCCCTCGGGCCGGGGCTCGACCCCCGGGAGCCCGGCGAGCCCGTCGCTGCCGTCCGTCGCGCGCAGCCGCACCGGGCCGCCGCCCTCGACGGTGAAGGCCGCCTGCAGCCCGTCGGCGGGCGGCGCATGGAAGGTGACGCGCAGCCCGCTGCCACCGATCGCCGCCCCGGGCACGTCCCGTCCGGCGATCCGGCCGCGGACGACGCTGCCGCCGTCGACGGTCAGCTCGAGATCGAGCAGCCGCACCCCCGCCCGCTGCGGGGTGATCCGCACGGCGATCTCGCGCCGCCCGCCGAGGAGCTCGTCGGAGACGACGGTGACCTGGGGGGCGGGGAGGTCGGCGGCCTCGGCCGGCCCGGTCAGCAGGTCGCGGCCGGCGAGGTAGGGCAGCTCCACCCCCAGGCTGCCGCGCCCGTCGACGAAGCGGCCCGTCCACTCCCCCGGCGGCGTCTCGGTGGTCGCCCACCGGGCCTGCTCCTGGTCGGCGTCGAGCACGTAGGCCAGCCGGCTGGGCACCGGGTGGTCGGCGTCGAACCGGTCGACCGCCAGCCCCGCGGCGACGCAGGCCCACGCCGTGGCCAGCGCCACGGCGGGGACGGCGGCCACGGCCAGCCGGCCGCGCGCCCCGCTCGCCGTCCCCGGGTCGGGGAAGAGCAGCTCGAACGCCGGCAGCAGGGCCAGCCCGGCGAGGACCACCACGACCGATGGCGCCAGGGCCTGCGACAGGCCGAGGGCGGGGAAGAACAGCGCCGCCGTCGGCGCCAGCACCAGGACCGCCGTCGCCCCGGTGAGCAGCGCGGCGACGGCGGGGACGACGCGGCCCGGCGCCAGGACGGCGACGACGCCGGTGAGCGCGCCGACCAGCGCCGGCCACGCCGCCAGGTAGGAACCACCCGGCGCCGCCGCGGCGAGCACCACCGCGAGGACGGCGAGCCACAGCAGCGCGCCCGTGAGCAGCGGGGCCGCCCCCACCCGGCGGCGCAGCAGCGCATACCAGAGCAGCACCACGGCGAGCACCACGGCTACCGCAGCCAGCCGGAACCAGCCCGGCCGCCAGGGGTCCAGCATCGTGGCGTAGCCGGGGCGCGTGGCAACCAGGGCCGCCCACAGCCCCTGCGCGGCGAGCGGCCCGGCCACGAGCGGTACCAGCGCGAGCGCCGCCGCCCCCGCCGTGCGCCGCAGCGGGCTGTCCCCGCGGGCGCGCAGCGTCCACGCCAGCCCCGCGACCGCGGCGAGGGCGGCCCCGGCGACCGGCCACACCAGCCAGCCCGGGTAGCGCACCAGCAGGCCCGGGACCGGGAAGTAGGTCGCGTCCTCGTCGGCGGGCTCGGCGAGGGGGGCGAGGTCGCGACCGCCCAGCTCCCGGGTGAGCGCGAGGGTGTTGTCACCGAGCGCCTGCAGGGTGCCGCGGTCCAGCCGCTCCGGGGTGTCCTGCGGCGAGTGGTACGCGGCCGCGCCGTCGATGAAGGCGGTGTTCATGCCGGTGAACGCGCCGTCCTCGAGCAGCACGCTGAAGTCGGTGTCGTTGGGCAGCGCCCGGTAGACCTCGACGGCGACGCTGCTCGCGACCGGGTGCGGCGCGGCATCGGCGAACGCCGCGGCGAGGCCGGCGTTGCCCCGCGACGTCTCGAACATGATCGGCGGTCCGCCGGTGCCGCGGGCCTCGACGTTGAGCACCACGCCCCCACCGGCCAGCGGGTGGGAGGCGGCGAACGCCTCGGCGCCGCAGAGGCAGGCCTCCTCGGCGTCGGTGAGGACGACGACGACGTCGTTGCGCAGCCGCGGGCCCTCGGTCAGCGCCCGGACGGACTCCAGCAGCGTGGCGACCCCCGCCGCGTCGTCGGCCGCGCCCGGGCCGGCTGCCACCGAGTCGTGGTGCGCCACCAGGTACAGCCGGCCGGTGGGCTCGGTCCCCGGGAGGACGGCGACGACGTTGCGCACCCGCGCCATGCGCGCCTCGCCCCCGCTGCCGGCCCGGGCCCCGACGGCGTTCTGGACGCGGGTGTCCAGCCCGAGGCCGGCGAGGGTGGTGACCAGGTGGTCCACCACCGCGTCGTTCGCGGGGCTGCCCGCCACGTGCGGCTGGGCGGCGATCCGCTCCACGTGAGCGAAGGCGCGGGCGGCGCTGAACTCCGTGGCGGGGGCGCCGGCCGGGCGCGGGCCGGGCGGCCGGAGCCCCACGACGCTCCAGGCGGCGAGCGCCAGCAGCAGCGCGACGACGGCCAGCCCCGCGAGGCGGCCGGGACGGGACGGGCGCTCGGCGGCCACACGACCTCCTCGGACGACGACCCGGGCACCCTAGGGCGGGGACGCGTCCGGGCCCGGCAGGCGCGGCCGACGGTGCCTGGTTGACTGCCGCCATGACCAGCGCTGCGGAGTCCCGCGCCGTCCTCGTCACCGGCGCGTCCCGGGGCATCGGGCGGGCGATCGCGCACGCCTTCGCCGCCCGGGGCGACCGGGTCGCCGTGCACTCGGGCAGCTCACGGGAAGCCGCGCAGCGGGTCGCCGCGGAGCTGCCGGGCAGCGGGCACGCCGTGGTGCAGGCCGACGTCGCCGATGCGGACGCCGTCGGGGCGGCGGTCGACGAGGCCGCGACCGCCCTCGGCGGCCTGCAGGTGCTGGTGAACAACGCGGGCGTCTTCACGCCGCACCCGCCGCTGGAGACCTCCTGGGCCGACTGGCAGGCGGTGGTGGCCCGCACGCTGCAGGTGAACCTGGTCGGCGCGATGCACGCCACCTTCCGGGCGGTGCCGCACCTGGTCGCCGGCGGCGGCGGGGCGGTCGTCAACGTGACCAGCCGCGGCGCCTTCCGCGGGGAACCGGCCACGCCGGCCTACGGCGCCGCCAAGGCGGGGCTGAACGCGTTCGGGCAGTCGATGGCCCAGGCGCTCGCCCCGCACGGGATCAGCGTGGGCAGCGTCGCACCAGGGTTCGTGCAGACCGAGATGGCGCGCGAGATCCTCGACGGCCCGGGCGGCGACGCGGTGCGGGCGCAGTCGCCCTACGGCCGCGTGGCCCGGCCGGAGGAGGTCGCCGCGGCCGTGTTGTGGCTGGCCTCGCCGGAGGCCCGGTTCTCCACCGGCACGATCATCGACGTCAACGGGGCCAGCTACCTGCGCAGCTGAACGGCTCAGCCGAGGGTGTGCAGCCAGTTGGTGAGCAGCTGCGCCCCCGCGTCACCGCTCTTCTCGGGGTGGAACTGGGTGGCCGAGAGGGCGGCGTTCTCCACGCCCGCCACGAACCGGTCGCCGTGCTCGGCCCAGGTCACCTTCGGGGGCGCCAGTGGCGAGGAGGCGCCGTCCTGGCCGAGGGGGAAGTTCCGCACGCCGTAGGAGTGGACGAAGTAGAAGCGCTGGTCGGCGAGCCCGTCGAAGAGCACGCTGTCCCGCGGCGCCTGGACGGTGTTCCAGCCCATGTGCGGCAGCACCGGCGCCTGGAGCGGCTCGACGATGCCGGGCCACTCGCCGCAGCCCTCGGCGTCCACGCCGTGCTCCACGCCGCGCTCGAACAGGATCTGCATGCCGACGCAGATGCCGAGAACCGGCCGCCCCCCGGCGAGGCGGCGGCCGATGATCCGGCGGCCGTCGACGGCGTCCAGGCCCTTCATGCAGGCTGCGAACGCGCCCACGCCGGGGACGACGAGGCCGTCGGCGTCCAGCGCCGTCTGCGCATCGGACGTCACCGTCACCTCGGCGCCGACCCGCTGCAGCGCGCGCTCCGCGGAGCGCAGGTTGCCCGAGCCGTAGTCGAGGACCGCCACCTTCTTCACGCCTGCCACGCTACCGACCAGCGCCGAGGCGCCCTGACGTGTTCCCGCGCGTGTGCGGTCACACGCACGTGCACGGGGCCCGCTGTCCAGCGGCTCGGGAGACCTGTGGACACGCGGGTGACCCGCGCTTTCGGCTCGCGGGTGTGGGCACCGGCCCCGGGGCGGCGACCCTGGCCTCCGGGGCGACCATCTCCGCCGCCCGCGCCCGCTGGCTGGCCTGCGACGGCGGCATCACCCGCATCGTGCTCGGCCCCGAAGGCCGGCCCCTCGACGTGGGCCGCACCCCGGCCCCGCGGCGGGGTCAGTCCGAGCCCGCCTCCGCCCAGGGGACGACGGTGAGCTCGGGCCACTGCTGCTGCCACCGCGCGCTCTTGGCCTCGTAGACGTGCCGCGGCGCCAGCCGCCGGTTCGGCCGGACGACGAGGTCGAACAGGTCGGCGTAGCCGTGCGGCGCGTACACCTCGGGCCGCCCGCCGCGGTCCACCCGCACCCCGTAGCAGCAGCACACGGCCGCGAAGTGGTCGATCGCGTCCAGGCAGTCGCGGAACGGTGCCGCGGGCACACCGAACCGCGCCTCGTACCAGAGGTGCACCCGGGCCTCGTTGCGGATCTCCACCGGCACCGGCAGGTCGGCGAACAGCCCCGCGCCCACCCGGATGACGGCGTCCTCGGCGTCCCAGGAGGTGTCGGGGTCGAAGTAGAAGAGGTCGGCGTCCCGGATGCCGGTGCCCGGCGGCCGGCTGGTGAGCTCGTTCCAGACCGTCTGGAACAGCACCCCGGCGGTCAGCCACCACTCCCCCACGCCCAGCCCGGGCGCCCGCGCGAGCACCGCCTGCACCGTCGGGTCGGCCAGCACGATGCCGAGGAAACGCTCCTCGCCGGCGACGTCGGCCACGGCGCGCCCGGGAGCTCGCCGAGGGCCTCCCGCCATCAGACGAGGCGGAGGACACCCGCCGCGCTGGCCAGCACGGCCGCGACGAGCAGGATGATCGCGAACACCACCTGCGGGCCGGTGCGACGGCCGCCCTCGGCGTCCAGCCGCCAGACGCTCCACGCCCCGCCGAGCAGGAAGCCGCCGAGCAGCAGGAGCGGGAGACCCGCGCTCACCGCCGGCCGCGACGGGTCACAGCGCGCCCTTGGTCGAGGGGACGTCGGTGATCCGGGGGTCGAGCGCCACGGCGGCGCGCAGCGCCCGCGCCAGCGCCTTGAACTGCGCCTCCACGATGTGGTGGGCGTCGCGGCCGGCGTAGAGCACCCGCACGTGCAGGCTGATCCGGGCGTTGAAGGCGAACGACTCGAGCACGTGCCGGGTGAGCGACGTCGGGTAGTCCGGCCCGATCATCGGCGTCATGTCCTCCGGCTCGGCGTGCACGAAGTACGGCCGGCCGGAGAGGTCGACCGCCGCCTGGGCGAGCACCTCGTCCATGGGGATCGTGGCGTCGCCGTAGCGGGTGATGCCGCGCTTGTCGCCCAGCGCCTCGGCGAACGCCTGCCCGAGGGCGATCGCGACGTCCTCCACCGTGTGGTGCGCATCGATGTGCAGGTCGCCGTCGGCCTGCACGGTGAGGTCGATGCCGCTGTGCTTCGACAGCGCGGTGAGCATGTGGTCGTAGAAGCCCACGCCCGTGCTGATCGAGCTGCTGCCGGTGCCGTCGAGGTCGAGCTCCACCACGAGCTTGGTCTCGCTGGTCTGGCGCTCGACGCGTGCGGTGCGGGTCATGGGGGTCAGTCTCCCAGAGTCGTGCGGTGGGCCGGCGCGACCTCACCCAGCGCGGTGAGGAACGCGTCGGTCTCCTCGGCGGTCCCGGCCGTCACCCGCAGCCAGCCCGGCAGCCCGACGTCCCGCACGAGCACCCCGCGGTCCAGCAGCGCCCGCCACGCGGCGGGGGCGTCGGTGAAGTGCCCGAAGAGGACGAAGTTGGCGTCGCTGGCCACGCTGGTCAGCCCCAGGGCCGGCAGTGCCGCCACGATGCGGTCGCGCTGGGCCTTGACCGCGTCGACGGTCGCCAGGAGCGCCTCGGTGTGCGCCAGCGCTGCCCGCGCGGCCGCCTGGGTGAGCGAGCTGAGGTGGTACGGCAGCCGCACCAGCTGGATGGCGTCGACGACGGCCGGGTCCGCTGCAAGGTAGCCCAGGCGAAGCCCCGCCATGCCGAACGCCTTGCTCATCGTGCGGCTGACCACCAGCCGCGGCCGGCCCGGGAGCAGGGTGAGCGACGACGGAGTCCCGGCCCGGGCGAACTCGGCGTACGCCTCGTCGACCACGAGGACGCCGTCGGTGGCCTCGTAGAGGGCGGCCACGGTGTCCAGGTCGACGGCGGTGCCGGTCGGGTTGTTCGGGCTGGTGACGAAGACGACGTCGGGCCGCACCTGCTGCACCTGGGCGACGGCGGCGGCGGGGTCGATGGTGAAGTCGGCCGCCCGGTGGCCGTCGACCCACGCCGTCCCGGTGCCGGCCGCGATGATCGGGTGCATCGAGTACGAGGGCGTGAACCCGAGTGCGGTGCGCCCCGCTCCTCCGAAGGCCTGCAGGACCTGCTGCAGCACCTCGTTGGACCCGTTGGCCGCCCACACCTGCGCCGGCTCGACGGGCACGCCGCCGGTGCGGGACAGGTAGGCGGCGAGATCGGCCCGCAGCGCGACGGCGTCCCGGTCCGGGTAGCGGTTCAGCTCCAGCGCCGCGTGCCCCAGCGCCGCCCCCAGGTCGGCCAGCAGCTCGGCCGGCAGCGGGTGCGGGTTCTCGTTGGTGTTGAGCCGGTGCGCGGCGGGCAGCTGCGGGGCCCCGTAGGGCGTGCGCCCCCGCAGCTCCGGCCGCAGCGGGAGCTCGTCGAGGGACGTCACGACCGCTGCCGGACCCGCACCGCGGCCGCGTGCGCCGGCAGGTCCTCGGCGCCGGCGAGGGCGTCGACGTGCGCGGCGACGTCGGCGAGCGCCTGCTCGTCGTACTCGACCAGGTGGATGCCGCGCAGGAACGACTGCACGGACAGCCCGCTGGAGTGCCGGGCGCACCCGCCGGTGGGCAGCACGTGGTTGGAGCCGGCGATGTAGTCGCCCAGCGACACCGGCGACCACGCGCCGACGAAGATCGCCCCGGCGTTGCGCACCCGCATCGCCACGGCACGGGCGTCGCGGGTCTGGATCTCCAGGTGCTCGGCGGCGTAGGCGTCCACCACCCGCACCCCGGCGTCCAGGTCGTCGACCAGCACGATGCCCGACTGGGTGCCGTCCAGCGCGGTGGTGATCCGGTCGGAGTGCTTCGTGGCCGCGACCTGCCCGGGCACCAGGGCCAGGACCGCCTCGGCCAGCTCCTCGCTGGGGGTGACGAGCACCGCACCGGCGAGCGGGTCGTGCTCGGCCTGGCTGATCAGGTCGGCGGCGACGTGGGCGGGGTCGGCGGTGTCGTCGGCGAGGATGGCGACCTCGGTCGGGCCGGCCTCGGAGTCGATGCCGATCAGCCCGCGCAGCAGCCGCTTGGCCGCCGTCACGTAGACGTTGCCCGGGCCGGTGACCATGTCCACCGGCTCGCAGGAGCCCGCGCCGTAGCCGAAGACGGCGATGGCCTGCGCCCCGCCGACGGCGTACACCTCGGTGACGCCCAGCAGCGCGCAGGCGGCGAGCACGCCCGGGTCGGGCAGCCCGCCGTTGTCGCGCTGCGGCGGGGAGGCGACGGCGATGGACTCGACCCCGGCGATCTGGGCGGGGACGACGTTCATCACGACGCTGGACAGCAGCGGCGCGAGGCCACCGGGCACGTACAGCCCCACCCGCCGGACGGGCAGCCAGCGCTCGGTCACCGTCCCGCCGGCCACCACCTCCGTGGTGACGTCGGTGCGCCGCTGGTCGGCGTGCACCTTCCGCACCCGGGCGATGGACTCCTCGAGGGCCTCGCGCAGCGTCGGGTCGCACTCCGCCAGGGCCCGGGTCAGCGCCTCCTGCGGGACGGCGAAGTCCTCGGCGTCCACCCCGTCGAGCCGGGCGGTGATCTCGCGTACCGCCCGGGCGCCACGCAGGCGCACGTCCTCGCACAGCGGGCGGACGGTGGCGAGGACCGAGTCGATGTCGGTGGCCGCCCGCGGCAGCAGCCCGGCGAGCTCCCGGACGCCGGGCAGGGCGTTTCCACGCAGGTCGATGCGTGCCAGCACGGGGGCCTCCGGGGTCGGATCGGGGAGTGCGACGCGGCTCCCAGGGTATCCAGCCCCCTCCGGCGTCCCCGGGGCGCCCGCACGGGGCGGCGGCCCGCGACCCGTAGGCTTGCCGGGATGGGTGAGCTGATCCCGCTGTTCCCGCTCGGGCGGCCCCTGTTCCCCGGGGTCGTGCTGCCGCTGCAGATCTTCGAGCCCCGGTACCGCCGCCTCATGCGCGACCTGCTGGACCTGCCCGAGCACGGTGACCGCCGCTACTTCGGGGTGGTCGCGATCCGGCAGGGCTGGGAGGTCGAGCGGGTGGCCCCGGCGGCGGCCCTCTACGACATCGGCTGCACCGCGCGGCTGCAGCGGGTGCAGCCGCAGGCCGACGGCGGCTTCCGCATCGTCACCGTGGGCGGCGAGCGGTTCCGGCTGCTCGACGTCGTCGTGGGTGAGGACCCGCCCTACCTGCAGGCCGAGGTCGAGTGGCTGGCCGAGGAGGAGGCGGCCGAGGAGGCCGCCGGGGACGCCGAGGCGGTGACCGGCGACGGCGCAGCCGGGCTGGCACCGCCCGCGGACGCGCTGGTGAGCTCCGTGGCCCGCGGGTCCCTGGACCTGCTGGCCCGCGGGGTGGGCGACCTGTTCACCCAGTACGTCGCCGAGGTCGCGGCGCTGGGTGCCGGCGCGCACGGGGACGGCGTCGAGGCGGCGGTGCGGCTCGCCGCCGCCGCCGACGACCCCTCCGCGCTGTCCTGGCTGGTCGCCTCGTCCGCACTGCTGACCACCGAGGACCGGCAGGCGCTGCTGGCGGAGTCCGCGACGCGCCGGCGCCTGGCGGCGGAGTCCCGGCTGCTGCGCCGGGAGCTGACGCTGCTCCAGACGCTGGGCGCGGTGCCGGCGCCGTTGCAGCAGTTCGCCGCACCGATGACGGTGAACTGACCGGAGGACCCCGTCCTCCTCAGCCCTCGCGAGATCGGGCCCAGCCTCGCGACGGGCCCCTCAGTAGCGGCCGAGGCCGTCGTCGGCGGCCACCAGCGCGCACCCCACGTAGACCAGCAGCGCGGCGAAGGGCGCGGCGGCCAGGCCGGGCAGCGAGCTGAGCACCAGCCCCGTGGTCACCTGCGCGCCCACCTCGCCCAGCAGCGCCTCCGACGGCGGGGGCGCGAGCAGCTCCCCGGTCTGCCAGGCGAACACCGCGGCCGCGGAGGCCCCGACGGCCAGCGCGATGAGCATGCCCACCCCGCGACCGCGGCGGACCCGCCACGCGGCCGCCCCGGCCACCAGCCCCAGCCCGAGCAGCAGGAGCACCAGCACGGCGTCGTCGGCCACCCGGACCTCCGCCGCCGGCGGGCCCACGGCCACCGGCCCGGTCTCGGTCACCTGGAACTCCGCGCGCGGCGCCAGCAGCCACCAGAGCACCCCCGTCGGCAGCCCGGCGAGCGCCAGCCCCACCAGCAGCGGACGGGCGGCGCGCAGGTCCTCGCGGACCTCCGCCCTCCCCCGCCAGTAGGCGTGCACGGGCACCCCCGGGGCCGGCTGGACGGGCAGCGGTGAGGTGGTCACCGTCCCAGTGAACAACGATCGCCCGCCCGGGGTGGGGGCGGACCCTCCTAGAGCAGCGCCACGCTCGTCGGCCCGAGGAGCGCCTTGATGTCCCCCATCAGCGCCGTGCTCGGGCGCACCCGCAGCCCCTGGTCCAGGCGGAGCACCGTCTCGCGGCTGCCGTTGACCAGCTTGAGCTGCACCTCCGTCGTCCCCGGGTGGCTGCCCAGCACCTCGCGGAGGCGCTCGACGACCGGCGGGGTGCAGCGGGCGGCGGCCATGGACACCAGCACCGGCCCGCGCGGCCCCTCGGTGAGCTCGGGGATGATCACCTCGGAGCCGAACAGCGAGGGCTGGTCGTCCCGGCGGCTGATCCGGCCCTTGACCACGATGATCTGGTCGCGGACGACCTTCTCCGAGACCTCCGCCCAGGTCTTGGGGAAGAAGAGCACCTCGATGCCGGACTCGAGGTCCTCCAGCGTGGCGATGGCCCACGGCGCGCCCTGCTTGTTGGTGCGCGGGGAGACCGAGGTCAGGATGCCGGCGATGGTGACGTTCGCGCCGTCCTCGACCCCGCCGGCGTTGATCTCGGCGATGGGGGTGTCGGCGTTGGCGGCCAGCACGTGCTCGACGCCGTGCAGCGGGTGGTCGGAGACGTAGAGGCCGAGCATGTCGCGCTCGAACATCAGCCGCTCGCTCTTGGACCAGTCCGCGGTGGGGATCGTGATGTCCAGCGCGCTGCCGAACGGGTCCTCGGCCGCGTCGCCCTCGCCGAAGCTGCCGAACAGGTCGAACTGCCCCTCCGCCTCCTTGCGCTTGAGCCCCATGGCGGAGTCGACGGCCTGCGCGTGGATCGCGACGATCCCCTGGCGCGAGTGGCCGAGCGAGTCGAAGGCGCCGGCCTTGGCCAGGGACTCGATGACCTTCTTGTTGCAGGCCACCGTGTCGATCTTGCGCATGAAGTCGGCGAAGTCCTTGAACGCGCCCTTCTCCTCGCGGGCGCGCACGATCGACTCGACGACGTTGGTGCCGACGTTGCGCACCGACGCCAGGCCGAAGCGGATGTCGGTGCCGACCGCGGTGAAGTCCCAGGAGGACTCGTTGACGTCGGGCGGGAGCACCTTGATGCCCATCCGGCGGCACTCGGCCAGGTAGATCGGCCGGCGGTCCTTGTCGTCCTGGACGCTGGTGAGCAGCCCGGCCATGTACTCGGCCGGGTAGTTGGCCTTGAGGTAGGCGGTCCAGTAGGACACCAGGCCGTAGGCGGCCGAGTGGGCCTTGTTGAACGCGTAGTCGGCGAACGGGACGAGGATGTCCCACAGCGTCTTGATCGCGGCGCCGGAGAAGCCGTTGGCCTTCATCCCCGCCTCGAAGCCGACGAACTCGGCGTCCAGCACCGACTTCTTCTTCTTGCCCATCGCGCGGCGCAGCAGGTCGGCCTTGCCGAGCGAGTACCCGGCGACCTTCTGCGCGATCGCCATGACCTGCTCCTGGTAGACGATCAGGCCGTAGGTCTGGCCGAGGATCTCCTCGAGCGGCTCGGCGAGCTCGGGGTGGATCGGCGTGATCTCCTGCTGGCCGTTCTTGCGCAGCGCGTAGTTCGTGTGCGAGTTCGCACCCATCGGGCCGGGGCGGTAGAGCGCACCGACGGCCGAGATGTCCTCGAAGTTGTCCGGCCGCATGAGCCGCAGCAGCGACCGCATCGGCCCGCCGTCGAACTGGAAGACCCCGAGGGTGTCCCCGCGGCTGAGCAGCGCGTAGGTGTTCGGGTCGGTGAGGTCCTTGCTGATCTCGTCGAGGTCGATCGGCTCCTTGCCGTTGATCACGATGTTGCGCAGCGCGTCGTCGATGACCGTGAGGTTGCGCAGGCCCAGGAAGTCCATCTTCAGCAGGCCGAGCGTCTCGCAGGTCGGGTAGTCGAACTGCGTGATGACCGCCCCGTCGGCCTCGCGCCGCATGATCGGGATCGAGTCGATCAGCGGGTAGCGGCCGATGATGACGCCGGCCGCGTGCACGCCCCACTGGCGCTTGAGCCCCTCGAGCTTGCGGGCCTGGTCGACGACCTCCGCCGCGCCCGGGTCGGACTCGTAGCGGGCGCGGAACTCCGCGGCCTCCTTGTAGCGCGGGTGCGCCGGGTCGAAGACACCCGACAGCGGGATGCCCTTGCCCATCACGTCCGGCGGCATGAGCTTGGTCAGCTCGTCGCCCACCGAGTACGGCCGGTCCAGCACGCGGGCGGCGTCCTTGATCGCGGCCTTGGCCTTGATCGTCCCGTAGGTGACGATCTGGCTGACCCGCTCCTCGCCGTACTTCTTCGAGACGTACTGGATGACCTCGCCGCGGCGGCGGTCGTCGAAGTCGATGTCGACATCGGGCATGGAGACGCGCTCGGGGTTCAGGAACCGCTCGAAGATCAGCCCGTGCTGCAGGGGGTCGAGGTCGGTGATGCCCATGGCGTAGGCGGCCAGCGAACCCGCCGCCGAGCCACGGCCGGGGCCCACCCGGATGCCGTTGTCCTTGGCCCAGTTGATGAAGTCGGCGACCACGAGGAAGTACCCCGGGAAGCCCATCTGGGTGATGATCCCGACCTCGTAGTCGGCCTGCTTGCGCACGTGGTCGGGGATGCCGCCCGGGTAGCGCTTGTGCAGGCCGCGCTCGACCTCCTTGACGAACCAGGAGGTCTCGTCCTCCCCCGGCGGCAGGGGGAAGCGGGGCATGAGGTCGGCACCCTCGGTGAAGGTGACCTCGCACTGCTCGGCGACCAGCAGGGTGTTGTCGCAGGCCGCGCGGAGGTCGCCGGTGAACAGGGCCCGCATCTCGGCGGCGGACTTCAGGTAGTAGCCGTCACCGTTGAACTTGAAGCGGTTGGGCTCGTTGAGCCGCGACCCGGTCTGGATGCACAGCAGGGCGTCGTGCGCCTCGGCGTCCTCCTTGTGCGTGTAGTGCAGGTCGTTGGTGGCCAGCAGCGGGATGCCGAGGTCCTTGGCGATGGCCATCAACGCCGGGCGGGTCTTCTGCTCGATGGCCAGCCCGTGGTCCATCAGCTCGGCGTAGAAGTTCTCCCGCCCGAAGATGTCCTGGAAGTCCGCGGCGGCCTGGCGGGCCTTGTCCTCCTTGCCGGCGCGCAGCCACATGTTCACCTCGCCCGACGGGCAGCCGGTGGTGGCGATCAGCCCCTTGCCGTAGCGCTCGAGCAGGTCGCGGTCGAACCGGGGCTTGCGGTACTGCCCCTCGAGGCTGGCCAGCGAGGAGATGCGGAAGAGGTTGTGCATCCCCTCGGTGGTGCGGGCCAGCAGGGTCATGTGGGTGTAGGCGGCCTTGCCCCGGTTGGAGCCGCCGTCACCCTCCTCGTCGATGAGGTTGTCGCCGAAGTCGAAGGGCGCGCGGTCGAAGCGCGACCCCGGGGTGTAGTAGCCCTCCATGCCGATGATCGGCTTCACGCCGGCCGCGTTCGCCTGCTTGTAGAAGTCGTAGGCGCCGAAGACGTTGCCGTGGTCGGTCATCGCCAGCGCCGGCATGCCCTGCTCGGCCGCGGCCTTGGTGACCTCCGGCAGCTTCGCCGCACCGTCGAGCATCGAGTACTCGGTGTGCACGTGGAGGTGCACGAACGAATCGGACGGCGAACTGCTGCTCACGGGTGGTCGAGCTCCTCAACTGGTCGTGCGTGCCGGCCGGCGAGGACCGCGGCTGGCGACCGGCGGGGAAGACCGGTGGTGCGAGCACCGGGTGACGGGCACCCGGGGCGGGTCCTGCGGGGGTGCCCCGATCCTCGCACTGGATGAGTTCTACGCCGAGGGTCTGACAGGACGTGTCTCCTCACAGGGACCGATCCGTCACACCTGCCCCGGGGCGCGTCAGGGCAGCGCGCGGCGCATCGTGACGTGCGCGATGCCGGCCTCCTCGTACACCTCGCCGACGGCGGTGTAGCCGGCCCGCTCGTAGAACCGCCGGGCCGGGAGCTGGGCGTGCAGCACCACCTCGCGGGCCCCGCGGACCACCGCCTGCCGGTGCAGCTCGGCGAGCACCGCGGCGCCGTGCCCGTGGCCGCGCACCGCGGCGTCGGCGGCCATCCGGCCGATCCGCGCCGTCCCCCCGTCGAGCAGCAGCCGCCCGGTCGCGACCACGCGGCCGGCGTCGTCCCGGCTGAGCACGTGCACGGCGGTCGCGTCGGAGGCGTCCTGCTCGATCTCCGGGGGGACGCCCTGCTCCTCGACGAACACCCGGGTGCGCAGGGCCAGGACCTCGGGCCGGTCGGCGGGGCGGGCGACCTGCGCGGTGGGGCTCGGCACGGGCCCATTCTCGCCCCCGCGCCGGTGGGCCGGTCAACGCCCCGGCGGGCCGCCCGCCTCGTGCACCGACGCCGGCAGGGCGCTGGACGGCACGAGCAGGAACCGCAGGTCGATGAGGGCGTGCAGGAGCACCGGCAGCAGCAGCGAGCCGGTGTCCACGTAGACCAGCGCCATCACGCCGCCCAGCACGCCGGTCAGGACGACCCCCGCGCGGCCCTGGTAGGCGTGCGCGAGGCCGAAGGCGACCGCCGCGACGACCACGAGCACCCAGGTGGGCGGGCCGCCGGTCACGGCCGCGACCACGGCGAGGAAGAAGCCCCGGTACAGCCACTCCTCGCACACCCCGGCGGTGACCCCGACCAGCGTGAACAGCCGCCGCTCCGCCTCGGTGCGGGGCAGCAGCGCGAGCGTGGACTGACCGGGCGGCTCGGCGTGGCGCCCCTCACCGGGCCGCCGGGCCTGCCGCGCCGCCTCCAGCAGGGCGCCGGCCCGCAGCTGGCGGGTGGAGGCGACGACGAGCAGCAGCACCACCACGACGACGACCGCCGTCAGCGGCCCTGGCCACCCGCTCGGCCGGACCAGCCCGACAGCCGCGGCGTCGACCCCCGGCGAGGCCAGCCAGACGACGGCGGCGACCACCGCCAACCCCCACTCGAGCACGAGCAGCCGTCGGTAGAACGAGCGGCGCGCCCCGGCGTCGGTGCGCAGCCGCCCCTCGAACCGGCGGTGCAGCACGTGCCCCACGACGGGCTCCCCCACCACCAGGTAGGCCGCCACGACCACCGCGGCCAGCGCCGCCGGGCCGAAGGCGTCGAGGGCGACCGGCAGGGTCGTCACCGCCGCTGGGTCAGGCCTCGGCGCGCAGCACGGCCAGCGCGCCGGCGAGGTCGGGCGGGTACTCGCTGGTGAACTCGACCCACTGCCCGCCGGCCGGGTGCGGGAAGCCCAGCCGCACCGCGTGCAGCCACTGGCGCGACACCCCGAGGCGGGCGGCCAGCGTCGGGTCCGCGCCGTAGGTGGTGTCACCCACGCAGGGGTGGCGCAGGGCGGAGAAGTGCACCCGGATCTGGTGGGTGCGGCCGGTCTCCAGCCTGATGTCCACCAGGCTGGCGGCGGCGAACGCCTCGGTCACCTCGTAGTGGGTCACCGACGGCCGGCCGCCGCTGACGACGGCGAACTTCCAGTCGTGCCGCGGGTGCCGGTCGATGGGCGCGTCGATGGTGCCCCGCGAGGGGTCGGGGTGGCCCTGGACGAGCGCGTGGTACCCCTTCTCCACCGTGCGCTCCTTGAAGGCCGTCTTGAGCGCGGTGTAGGCCCGCTCGCTCTTGGCGACGACCATGACGCCGGTGGTGGCGGCGTCCAGCCGGTGGACCACGCCCTGCCGCTCGGCCGCGCCGGACGTGGAGATGCGGTACCCGGCGGCGGCCAGGCCCCCGATCACCGTGGGCCCGTCCCACCCGGGGCTGGGGTGGGCGGCGACCCCGACCGGCTTGTCGACGACCACGAGGTCGTCGTCGTCGTGCAGGACCGTCATGCCCTCGACCGGCTGCGGGGGTGCCGGCTCGCCGGGCGGGGGCGGCAGCTCCACCTCCAGCCAGCTGCCCCCGGTGAGCCGGTCGCCCTTGCCGCGCACCCGGCCGTCCACGACGACGTGGCCGGCGTCAGCGAGCTCGGCCGCCGTCGTCCGGGGAAGGCCGAAGAGCCGGGAGAGGGCCTGGTCCACCCGCTGGCCCTCCAGGCCGTCGGGCACCGGGAGGGCCCGGTGCAGGCCGGGAGTGCTGGTCACGCCACCCATTGTGCGGGTCGGGCCGGACGAGGCGGTGGAACAGCCCGGGCCCGCGAGCGGCGGCAGGGCGGGCGGCCCTCCTCCTACGCGGCGCCGGGCCGCCCGTCGGCGCCGCTGCGGGTGCCGTCGAACTCGATGCCCCGCAGGGCCAGGACCACGCCGAGCACGCCCCCGCAGACGATCGCCGAGTCGGCCACGTTGAAGACCGGCCACACGCTCCCGTCCGGGCCGAAGACGGAGAGGAAGTCGACGACGCCGCCGCGCAGGAAGCCGGGGTCGCGGAACACCCGGTCGACCAGGTTGCCGACGGCCCCGCCGAGGACCAGCCCCAGCGCCACCGCCCAGCCGGTGGACCACAGGCGGCGGGCGGTGCGCACGATGACGACGGAGACGACGGCGGCGATCAGGCTGAACACCACCGTCGCGCCCTCCGCGAAGGAGAACGCGGCGCCGGTGTTGCGCAGGTTGGTGAGGTACAGCGCGCCACCCAGGACGCGGATGTCCTCCCCCGGTTCGATGGTCGCGACGACCACCAGCTTGGTGACCAGGTCGAGGACCAGGACGGCGGCGGCCAGGGACAGCAGCAGCCGGGTGCGCGGCCGGCCGGGCGGCGCGGTGGCCGAGGAGCCACCGCCCGCGCCGTCGGCGGGGTCGACGTGCTCGGACAGGTCGGGCTCCTCGGTGGATCGGCTCCGGCCGGCTGACCCGGCGGTGCCGACGACGATAGCCGCGCGGGCCCGCCGGCCCCGGCAGGCCGGAGCGGCTACGCCGCGCCGGGATCCAGCCAGACCGCTGTGTCGGGAGCGAGCAGCCCGCCACCGGGCTGGCTGGACAGGAGGACGCGCCCCGTGCCGCGGAGGTCCAGCGGCTCCCCCGAGAGGTTGACCACGCAGCGGAACGACCGCCCGCGGTCGAACGCGATGACGTCGTCCGCCATCGCGCGCCAGGCGAAGTCCTCGCCGCGCAAGCCGGGAACGCGCCGGCGGAGATGCAGCGCGGCGCGGTACAGCGACAACGTCGAGGTCGGGTCGGCCGACTGGGCGGCCACCGTCAGCGCCGCCCACCGCGGCGGTTGCGGCAGCCAGGGGTCGACCCCCGCCACCGTGAAGCCGAACGGGGGTCGGTCGCCTTCCCAGGGCAGCGGTACGCGGCAGCCGTCGCGGCCCCGGGCGGTGCGGCCGGAGCGCTCCCAGGTCGGGTCCTGCAGCACGTCGTCCGGCAGGTCCTCCACCTCCGGCAGGCCGAGCTCCTCCCCCTGGTAGACGTAGGCGGACCCGGGCAGCGCCAGGGTGAGCAGCGCCGCCGCCCGGGCGCGGCGCAACCCCAGCTCCAGGTCGGCGCCGGACACCCCGGCGTCGAAGCCCATCGTCGCGGCGGCGCTCTCGGCCCGGCCGAAGCGCGTGACGTGCCGGGTCTCGTCGTGGCTGGACAGGACCCACGTGGCCGGGGCGCCGACGGGCTCGAGGGCGGCGAGGCTGGCGTCGATGACCGTGCGCAGGGAACGGGCGTCCCACGGCGAGGCCAGGTAGTCGAAGTTGAAGCTGGTGTGCATCTCGTCGGGCCGCACGTAGCGGCTGAGCCGCTCGGGCCCGTTCACCACCGCCTCGGTGACGAACAGCCGGCCACCCTCGTAGCTGTCCCCGATCCGCCGCCAGCGGCGGAAGATCTCGTGCACGCCGTCGACGTCCCAGTGCGGGTTGCCCACCCACGTGCGGGACTCGAACATCGCCCCGGGGCCGTGGCCGGCGTCGGGGAGCCCCTCGACCTTCGCCATCGCGGGGGCGGCATCGACCCGGATGCCATCGATCCCCCGGTCGAACCAGAAGCGCAGGATGGCGTCGAAGTCCTCCCGGACCCCCGGGTGGTCCCAGTCGAGATCCGGTTGCTCCGGGGCGAACAGGTGCAGGTACCACTGCCCCGGCGAGCCGTCCGGCTCACGCACCCGCGTCCAGGCCGGACCCCCGAAGGCGCTGATCCAGTCGTTGGGCGGCGCCGAGCCGCCCTCCCGGCCGTCGCGGAAGAAGTAGCGGGCCCGCTCGGGCGACCCCGGCCCGGCGGCCAGCGCCGCGCGGAACCACGGGTGCTGGTCGGAGGTGTGGTTGGCGACCAGGTCGGTGATCACGCGGAGGCCGTTGGCGTGCGCCTCGGCGAGCAGCGCATCGGCGTCCGCGAGCGTGCCGAACCGGGGATCGATGTCGCAGTAGTCGGCGACGTCGTACCCGCCGTCGGCCATGGGCGAGGGGTACCAGGGGGTGATCCAGAGGGCGTCGACGCCGAGCTCCGCGAGGTAGCTCAGCCGATGCCGCAGGCCGCCGAGGTCGCCGACCCCGTCCCCGTCGGAGTCGGCGAAGCTCCGCAGGTACACCTCGTACACGACGGCGCCCCGCCACCAGGTGTCCTGAGCCGTCGTCGACACCTCCGAGCCTGGTGAGGGGCTGGAACGGCCACCCTCCGGGCGCCCGCGCCGAGCCGGCGAGGCGTGGCGGGAAGGGCGGTCCTTCTTCAGGCCGAGGCCGCCGTGGCCCCACCCACCTGGGCCCCGCCCGCGCGTTCGCCGTCCGCACGTGCGCCGCCCGCCCGCGCCTGCGAGTCCTGGAGCTGCTCTTCCCGGTCCTGTGCCGCCATGCGGGTGAGCTCGGCGCCGGCCTCGGGATCGCGGGTCAGGTTCTCCCCCGACTCCGGGTCGAACACGTGCACCTTGCGGCTGTCGAGCCAGAACTCGGCCTCCCGCCCCTCGCGGATGCGGCTGGTCGCGTCGATGGACACGATCGCCTGGGTGCGGAGCTCCTCGGAGTCCAGCTCCTTGGACAGCTCCCGCAGCTGGGCCTTGATCGAGTCGGGCGCGTCGTACGGGATGTAGGCGTACTGGGAGTCGCCCAGCCACTCGGTGACGTCGACCCGGGCCCGGAACGTCGACCCGAGCGGGCGCTTGGCCTCGTCGACCAGCGAGGCGTCCTCGAAGTACTCCGGCCGGATGCCGACCAGCAGCAGGTCGCGACCGGCCACCTTGGCGGCGCGGTCGGCGTCCAGCTCGATCGTCCCGAACGGCGTCTCGAGCGTGTTGCCCTTCGCGGTCGCCGGCAGGAAGTTCATCGGCGGGGAGCCGATGAAGCCGGCGACGAAGAGGTTGACCGGCTGCTCGTACAGCTCGCGGGGCGAGGCGACCTGCTGGATCTTGCCCTTGCGCAGCACGCAGACCCGGTCGCCCAGGGTCATCGCCTCGGTCTGGTCGTGGGTGACGTAGACGGTGGTGATGCCCAGCCGGCGCTGGAGGCGGGAGATCTCGGTGCGCATCTGCCCGCGGAGCTTGGCGTCGAGGTTGGACAGCGGCTCGTCGAAGAGGAACGCCTCGGCGTCGCGGACGATGGCCCGGCCCATCGCGACGCGCTGCCGCTGACCACCGGAGAGGTTGGCCGGCTTGCGCTCCAGGTGCTCCTTCAGTTCCAGCACGTCGGACGCCGCGTTCACCTTCCGGCGGACCTCGTCGTCCGGGGTCTTGGCCAGCCGCAGCGGGAAGGCGATGTTCTCGAACACCGTCATGTGCGGGTAGAGCGCGTAGTTCTGGAAGACCATCGACAGGTTGCGGTCGCGGGGGGCGAGGTCGTTCACCCGCTTGCCACCGATGATCATGTCGCCGCTGGTGATGTCCTCGAGGCCGACGATCATCCGCAGCAGCGTCGACTTCCCGCAGCCCGAGGGGCCGACGAGGATCATGAACTCCCCGTCGGCGATGTCCAGGCTGACGTCGTTGACCGCCGGGAACCCGTCGCCGTACTGCTTGACGATGTTCTTCATCTCGATGGAGGCCATCAGTGTTCGTCCCCTCGGTGGGTCGATGAGGTGAGGCAGGTCGCGAGCACGGCGGTCAGCCCTTGACCGCGCCGTTGGTGAGACCGGCGACGATGCGCCGCTGGAAGAGGAGCACGAGGACGACGACCGGGATCGTCACGATGAGGGCCGCTGCGGCGATCGCGCCCGTGGGGTCCTCGAACTGCGAAGCGCCGCTGAACAGGCCGAGCGCCGCCGGGACGGGCCGGGCCGCCTCGGTGGAGGTGAGCACGATGCCGTAGACGAAGTCGTTCCAGGCGATGAAGAACGCGATGATCGCAGTGGTGAACACACCGGGGGCGGCCAGCGGGACGATCACCTTGCGGAACGCCTGCCAGGTGGTCGCGCCGTCGACCTGGGCCGCCTGCTCCATCTCCCAGGGGATCTCCCGGAAGAAGGCCGACATCGTCCAGATCGAGATGGGCAGCGTCAGGGAGAGGTACGGGAGGATCAACCCGGGCCAGGTGTCGTAGAGCCCGATCTGCCGCCACACGTTGAACAGCGGCGTCACGATCGAGATGACCGGGAAGATGGCGACCGCCAGCGCGGTGGAGAGGATCACCTTCTTGCCCGGGAAGTCCAACCGGGCGATGGCGTACGCGGCGAACATCGCCAGCAGGCAGGAGATGGCCGTCGCGATGAGGCAGATGCCGAACGAGTTGCGCAGCGCCGGCAGGAACAGCTCGCTGGCATCTCCGGTCAGGATCGTCTCGTAGTTGACCCAGGAGACGTCGCTCGGCAGGAACTGGCCGTTGGCGATGTCCGACGGGGCCTTCAGCGAGATGGAGATGATCCAGGCGATCGGGAACAGCGCGTAGACGACGATGATCGCGCCACCGATCCACCACATGACTTTCCTACGAGTGGACATCGTCACTCCCCCCGCGTCGAGGCCAGATCGACCTTGAACGCCTTGATGAAGCTGAACGCGATCAGCACGACCACGAGGAAGAGCAGCACCGAGACCGCGGACCCGAGCCCGATCTCCAAGCGGGCGATCGTCTGCCGGTAGGCCAGGAACGACACCGATTCCGTGCCGTTGGCACCGCCGGTCATGATGAAGATGCTGTCGAAGACACGGAACGCGTCCAGGCTGCGGAACAGCAGGGCGACCATGATCGCCGCCTTCATGTTCGGGATGGTCACCCGCCACAGCCGCTGCCACCACGTGGCGCCGTCGACCTTGGCGGCCTCCTGCAGCACCTCGGGGACCTGCGCGAGACCGGCCAGCAGCAGGAGCGAGATGAACGGGGTGGTCTTCCAGATCTCGGCCAGGCAGATGACGAGCAACGACTGCCACCTGTCGCCGAACCAGTCGGTGTTCTCGGTGACCCCGGGGATCCAGGCGAACCACGAGTTGACGAAGCCGGTGTTGATGTCGAAGGCGAACTGCCACGCGAACGCCGAGACGACCGTGATCACCGCGTACGGGATGAGGATCGCCGCGCGCACCACCGGCCGGATGCTGCTCAGCGCCTTCGCCATGACCATGGCGAGCCCGAAACCGAGCACCAGCTCCACCGCCACCGTGACCACCGTGATGAAGACGGTGACCCAGATGGCCTGCCACCAGATGGGGTCGCTGAGGATGACCCAGTAGTTGTTCAGCCCGTTGAACGAACGGTTCGCCGGGTCGGTGAGCCGGTAGGAGAAGAGCGACTCGTAGACCGCCTGCAGGATCGGGTAGGCGGTGACCGCCAGCATCACCACGAACGCCGGGCCGGCCAGCAGCCAGCCGAGCTTCCGCTCGCTGCGCGCCCGGTCGCTGACGCCGTTCTTCCTCTCGGGCGCCGACCTCGGATCGGTCTTCTCGCCAGGCGGCAGGGTCGTGGTGCTCACAGCAGTTCCTCCCCTGCCAGTACGGCCTGGATGAGTTCGGCGGCCTGCTCGCCGGTGACGCCCGGCTGGACGGAGCTCGCCGGGTGGTAGACGCGCTGCAGCGCCCCCGACACCTCGCTGTAGTAGACCGTCTGCGGCCGGGGCGCGGCCGCCTCCAGCGATTCCCGGATGAGCGGGGCCTGCGGGAAGACCTCGAGCACCTCGGGGTCGTCGTACACCGACGCCAGGGCCGCCGGGTTCCCGTTGGTGACGAAGTAGTAGGTCTGGTTCTCCTCGGAGACGATGCACTCGGCGGCCTCGTAGGCCAGATCGGTGTTCTGGCTGAAGGCGCCGACGCCGATGTTGATGCCGCCGTAAGGAGGCCTGCTCTCCTCGCCCTCGACGGTCCGCGGGTAGCGCGCCCACCCGTAGTCCTCGGGCACGGACGGCTCGAGCGTGCCCGCCTCGACGGCGCCCAGGGCCCGCGGCCAGACGAAGGGCCAGTTGACCATGAAGGCCGCGTCGCCCTCCTCGAAGTCGGTCACGTTGGCGTCCTCGCCGGCGGTGGAGAACGCCGGGCCACCGACGGGGGCCACCGACTCCATCACCCGGGCCGCCTCCACGGCGGCGTCGGAGCGGAGGCCGAGCTCGATGTCCTCGGGGGCCTCGGCGGTCTCCTCGATGATCGAGCCGCCCGCCCCCTCGATCAGCGCGTTGACCCAGACGGTGAGCGCCTCGGCGCGGATGCCCTGCGCGGCGATCTGGGTGCCCTGCTCCTCGGCCGCGGCCGCGAGCTGCTCCCAGGTGACCGGTTCCTCCATGTCCAGCCCGGCGGCCTCGGCCGCCGACTGCTTGTACCAGAGCAGCTGGGTGTTGGCCCAGAACGGCACGGCGACGAGCTCGTCGTCCCAGGTCGACCCCTCGACGGCGCTCTGCACCACGCCTTCGGTCACGCGTTCGGCGACGTCCTCGGGAACCGGGGCGAGGAAGCCCGCCTCGGCGAACTCGGGGATGTAGGGCGGGTCCAGGCTCATGAGGTCGATCGAGTCGTCCTCCGCGGCGAGCCGCCGGATCAGCTGCTCCCGCTGCTGCGAGGACTCGCGGGGCAGCTGCGCCGTCTCGATGGTGTAGGCACCGCCCGCTGCCTCGGTGCACCGGGCGGCGATCTCCGCCTGCCCGCCCGAGTCCGGGTTCGTGTACCAGGTGAGCGTCGTGTCGTCACCGGAATCGCTGCCGCAGGCCGCCAGGACGGCGACCGCGACGAGCGATGCCGCGGCACCCGCTGCTCTTCCCTTCCGGCTCTTCTCACCGGGAGCGTTCGGCATGAGTCCTCGTCTCCAATGGCGTCCGGCCCGACCGAGATCACGACGGTCCTCGGAGCGTGATACACCTCACAGGGGGTGTCAATTCGAACGGCGCCGGGCCCGGCGATCGCGACCCGACCGAGACCCGCGCCCGTCCGCTGCCCTCTCGGGCTATCCCCGGCCGGCGATGACCGAGGGGGTGGTGAGCTCCTGCGGCGTGCCCGGCAGCACGGTGGTGAAGTACGAGCGCGCGGCCTCCGTCGTCCCGACGTCGCGCCCGGCCTTCTCCGACAGGAACCAGCGGTGCTCGAGCACCTCGTGGAAGACCTCGGCCGGTTCCAGCCGGCCGCGCAGGTCCTCGGGGATCGCGTCCACGATCGGCTGGTAGACCTCGGCGAGCCAGCGGTGGCCGGCGATCGTCTCGGGCACCGGCTGCCCCGACTTCTGCTCCAGGTAGGCCCGGAACGCCCGGACGTCGTTGAGCAAGCGCTGCGCCTGCCGCTCCCGCACCTCCAGCCCGGTGAGGCGGAACAGCTCGCGGCGGTTGTGGCCCGGCTCGGCGACGCGGGTCTCCACGCGCAGCCGGGTGCCCTCGTCGGTGGTGCGCAGCTCGACCTCCCCGACGTCGAAACCCAGCTCGTTGAGCCGCTGCAGCCGCTCGGCGACGCGGTAGCGCTGCTCGTCGGTGCGGAAGACCTCCTCGCGGGTGACCTCGTCCCACAGCGCCTCGTACCGCCGCGGCAGGCCCTCGGCCACCGCGATCGGGTCGACGTCCTCGGGCAGCAGCCCGCCGAACTGGAGGTCGAGCAGCTCGGCGCCCACCCGCTCGCACGCCAGGTCGACGTCGTAGCGGCGCTGGCCGGGCGACAGCCGCGGGTGGCGCTCGACGGTCTCGGCGTCGACCAGGTAGGCGGCGAAGGTGCCGGCGTCCAGGCGGAAGAGGGTGTTGGACAGCGAGCAGTCGCCCCAGAAGATGCCGGCCAGGTGCAGCCGCACCAGCAGCACGACCATCGTGTCGAGCAGCTGGTCGGCCGACCGGCCACCGCGCGGGCCGGAGAACAACCAGCGGTAGGACATCGAGTACTCGAGGTAGCGGGTGACCAGGATCGCCGCCTGGTCGTCGGGCCGGTCGACGCAGATGCCGAGCACGGAGACCGTGGGCAGGCCCTCGGCCTCGAACTGGGCAAGCAGGGCGTACTCGTGCCGCGCGAGCCGCTCGTCGATCTCCTTCAGCGCGTAGACCCGGTCCTCGACGGCGACGAAGCGCACGACGTGGCGGGAGATGCCGCGCGAGCGGACGTCGAGCAGCAGGCTCTCGTCCCACTCCTCGAGCGGCTGGTGCCACGGCAGCGCCAGCAACCCCGCCGCGTCGTCGGCCGGTGGTCGGAAGAGGTACCGCATGGCGCGCTCCGGGGGCTGGCAGGTGCTGACCGCCACGATCCCACGCCGCGGCCCCGGCGACGCGCTGGAACGGCCGACCTCCGGGACCGGCGACGAGCGGGGGCCGAGGACGCGGGGGGCGAGGACGCGGGGCCCTGCTCAGTCCTTCTCGTCGGGGCGGCCGTCCTCGCCGCGCCAGGTGGCCAGCCGGCCCGCCCGGCTGACCGCCCGCAGCCGCCGCTCCGCCTCGGGCCGGGATGCGCGCGCCGACACCAGGAGCGCCTGGTCGCCGTGCATGAGCCGCGTCGTCTCGTCGGGCACGAACGCGCGCCCCTCGCGCACGATGAGCACCACGGCGGCGTCCTCGGGCAGGCGCAGCTCGGGCAGGTAGACGCCGTGCAGGCGCGAGCCCTCCGGCACCCGCATCTGCATGAGCTCGGCGTCGAGCTCCTCCAGCGGCGCGGCCTCCACCTGGATCTCGCGCGGCGCGACGGGCGCGCCGATCCGCAGGCGCCGCGCGACCCAGGGCAGCGACCAGCCCTGGACGATCGTGAAGACGACGACCAGCACGAACACGGTGTCGAAGATGCGCTCGGCGCCGGGCACGCCGGCGGTGACGGGGAACGTGGCGAGCACGATCGGCACGGCACCGCGGAGGCCGGCCCAGGAGACGAACGCCTGCTGCGGCCACGGCCAGCGGAACCACACCAGCGACAGCACGACCGACAACGGGCGGGCGACCAGCAGCAGCGCGCCGCCCACGACGAGCGCCGGCACCACGGCGTCGACCAGCCGGGGCGGCGAGACCAGCAGCCCCAGCAGGACGAACAGCCCGATCTGGGCCAGCGACGCCATGCCCTCGGCGAACCCGATGCTCGCCGTCCGGTGCGGCAGCGTGGCGTTCCCGAGCACGACGCCGCAGAGGTACACCGCGACGATGCCCGACGTCCACGCCAGCGTGGCGGTGGCGAAGGCGAGCACGCACAGCGACAGCGTCGCCAGCGGGTAGAAGCCTGCGAGCGGCAGCGCCACCCGCCGCAGCAGCTGCGCACCCAGCAGCCCGGAGGCGACGCCGATCACGGCCCCGCCCGCGAGCTGGCCGACCACCTGCAGGACGACCAGCCACCACGCGCCGGCCGAGGCCTCGGTGAGGACGGCGGCCAGCGTGGTGACCAGCAGGATCGCCGGGGCGTCGTTGAGACCGCTCTCGGCCTCGATCGCGGCGGCGAGACGGCGGGGCAGCGGCAGCCGGCGCAGCGCCGCGAACACCGCCGCCGCGTCCGTCGAGCCCACGACGGCGGCCAGCAGCAGCGCGAAGCCCCACGACGCGTCCAGCAGCCACACCGTGATCGCCGCGGTGACCGCCACGCTCACCGCGACGCCCACGGTGGCCAGCGTCAGCCCCGGCCCGATGGCCCGCCGGACGTCGGCCCACCGGGTGGTCAGCCCACCCTCGGCCAGGATGACCACGAGGGCGGCGACGCCGAGGGTCTGGGTGAGCTCGGCGTCGTCGAACTGGATGCCGAGGCCGCTCTCCCCCAGCACCACGCCGATCGCCAGGTAGAGCAGCAGGCTGGGCAGCCCGAGCCGGTCGGCCAGGCGCAGCGCCACGGCCGCGAGGATGACGACGCCGGCGCCGAGGGCCAGGGCGACGGTGACCGTCGTGTTCACCCTGCCCGCCCCATGGGGGCAGTCTCCCGCACCCCGTGAGCGGGACCGCCCGGCGCATGCGGACGGCGGGTCGGCGGATCCGGGGACGCACCGCCGGACCCGTTTGCCGGTTCGGGGAGAATGGGCGGCGTGAGTGCTCCCAAGGGTCCCTTCGCCGCGCTGCCCCCGCAGGTCGACCTCCCCGCGCTGGAGCACCGCATCCTCGAACGCTGGGAGCGGGAGAAGGTCTTCGACCGGTCGCTGGAGGCCTCGCAGGGCCGCCCGCAGTGGAACGTCTACGAGGGCCCGCCCACCGCCAACGGCCGCCCCGGCACCCACCACATCGAGGCGCGTGCGTTCAAGGACGTCTTCCCCCGGTTCAAGACCATGCAGGGCTGGCACGTGCCCCGGCGCGCCGGCTGGGACTGCCACGGCCTGCCGGTCGAGATCGCGGTCGAGCAGCAGCTGGGCTTCGCCGGCAAGCCGGACATCGAGCGCTACGGCATCGCCGAGTTCAACGCCCGCTGCCGCGAGTCGGTGGAGAAGCACGTCGCCGACTTCGCCGACCTCACCCGCCGGATGGGCTACTGGGTCGACTTCTCCCAGGCCTACTGGACGATGAACCCCGGCTACATCGAGAGCGTCTGGTGGTCGCTCAAGCAGATCCACGGGAAGGGCCTGCTGGTCGAGGACCACCGCGTCGCGCCCTACTGCCCGCGCTGCGGCACCGGCCTCTCCGACCACGAGGTGGCCCAGGGGTACGAGTCGATCACCGACCCGTCGGTGTACGTCCGCCTGCCGATCGTCGACGGCGAGTGGGCCGGCCGGGCCGACCTGCTGATCTGGACCACGACGCCGTGGACGCTCCCCAGCAACACCGCCGTCGCGGTGCACCCCGACGTCACCTACGTCGTCGCCCGCCCCGCCGGCACCGACGACGTCCCCGTCGTGGTGGCCCAGCCGCTCCTGGCCGCCGTCCTCGGGGACGACGTCGAGGTGCTGGCCGGCGCCCCGGGTCGCGACTGGGAGCGCACCCACTACCGGCGGCCCTTCGAGCTGGTCGAGTTCCCTGAGGGGGATGCGCACTTCGTCGTCCTGGCCGACTACGTGACCACCGACGACGGCACCGGCCTGGTGCACCAGTCGCCGGCGTTCGGCGCCGACGACCTCGCCGTCTGCCGCGGCTACGGACTGCCCGTGGTGAACCCGATCGACGCCACCGGTCACTTCCTGGCCGAGGTGCCGCTGGTGGGCGGGCACTTCTTCAAGGCGGCCGACCCCGCGCTGGTCGAGGACCTGAAGGCGCGCGGCGTGCTGTTCCGGGAGATCCGGTACGAGCACAGCTACCCGCACTGCTGGCGCTGCCACACGCCGCTGATGTACTACGCGCAGCCGTCCTGGTACATCCGCACCAGCGCGATCAAGGACCGGCTGCTCGCCGAGAACGAGCGCACCAACTGGTACCCCGAGAACATCAAGACCGGCCGCTACGGCGACTGGCTGAACAACAACGTCGACTGGGCGCTGTCCCGCGACCGCTACTGGGGCACCCCCCTGCCGGTCTGGCGCAACGACGCCGACCCGGGGCGGATGGTCGTCGTCGGCTCGCTCGCCGAGCTCTCGGAGCTGACCGGCCGCGACCTCTCCGACCTCGACCCGCACCGGCCGTTCATCGACGAGGTCACCTTCACGCGACCCGGCGAGGAGGGCACCTACCGGCGCGTGCCGCAGGTCATCGACGCCTGGTACGACTCGGGCTCCATGCCGTTCGCCCAGTGGGGCGCGCCCTACCGCAACCAGGAGCAGTTCCAGGCCGCCTACCCGGCGCAGTTCATCTGCGAGGCGATCGACCAGACCCGCGGCTGGTTCTACTCGCTCATGGCCGTCGGCACGCTGGTGTTCGAGCAGAGCTCCTACGAGAACGTGCTGTGCCTGGGCCACATCCTGGCCGAGGACGGCCGCAAGATGAGCAAGCACCTGGGCAACATCCTGGAGCCGATCCCGCTGATGGACCGGCACGGCGCCGACGCCGTCCGCTGGTTCATGCTCGCCGGCGGCTCCCCGTGGTCGGCCCGGCGGGTCGGGCACGAGACGCTGTCCGAGGTGGTCCGGAAGGTGCTGCTCACCTACTGGAACACCGCCAGCTTCTTCACCCTGTACGCCGAGACCAACGGCTGGGACGCCGCGGCCTCCCCCGCCCCGGCGCGGGCCGACCGCCCGCTGCTGGACCGCTGGGCGCTGGCCGAGCTCGCCGCGGTCACCCGCGACGTGACCGCGGCGCTGGAGGAGTTCGACACCCAGGGCGCCGGCCGGCTGCTCGCGCAGTTCGTCGACGACCTCTCCAACTGGTACGTGCGGCGGTCGCGGCGCCGGTTCTGGGACGGCGACCCCTCGGCGCTGGGCACGCTGCACGAAGTGCTCGACGGCCTGACCCGGCTGATGGCGCCCTTCACGCCGTTCGTCACCGACGAGGTGTGGCTCCGCGCGGTCGTGCCGGGCAGGAGCGCGGCGGGCGGGTCGGAGGTGCCGGACTCGGTGCACCTGGCCTCCTGGCCCGAGGTGGACGAGGACGCCCTCGACGACGCCCTCGTCGAGCAGATGGCGCTGGTCCGCCGGCTGGTGGAGCTGGGCCGCTCGGCCCGCACCACGGCGAAGGTGCGCACCCGGCAGCCGCTGGCCCGCGCCGTCGTGGCGGCGCCGGGCTGGGGGGAGCTCCCCCGCGACCTGGTCGCCGAGGTGGCCGACGAGCTCAACGTGGCCGAGGTGCTCGAGCTGGCCGCGGTCGGCGGTGACCTGGTCGACGTCAGCGTCAAGATCGACTTCCGCGCCGTGGGCCGCCGCCTCGGCAAGCAGGTGCAGGCGGTGGCCAAGGCCGTGGCCGCCGCCGACGCCCCGGCGCTGGTGAAGGCCTACCGGGCCGGCACCGCCACCGTCGAGGTCGACGGCGCGGCGGTCGCGCTGGCCGAGGGCGACCTGGTCGTCACCGAGACGCCCCGCGAGGGCTGGACGGTGGCCAGCAGCAGCGGGCTCACCGTGGCGCTGGACCTCGCGCTCACCCCGGAGCTCGAGCGGGCCGGGCTGTTCCGCGAGGCGGTCCGGCTGGTGCAGGAAGCCCGCAAGGGCAGCGGGCTGGAGGTCAGCGACCGGATCGAGCTGTCGTGGACCGCCGACGGCACCATGGCGCAGGCGCTCACCGAGCACGCCGAGCAGCTCGCCGGCGAGGTGCTCGCCGTCGCCGTCCACGCCGGCACCCCCGGCGCCGGGGAGGGTGTCGAGGGTCCGGAGGGATCGCGGTTCTGGGTGGCCCGGGCCGCCGTCTGACGCCGGCCCGGGGCGCCGCTCAGGCGCCCCGGGTCCTCCGGGCTCGGGCCCGGTCGGCGAGCTGCCGGTCGGGCCGGCACACCCCGCACGGGGTGAACCCGTCGGTGCGCGCCTCGTCCAGCGGGAGCGGGATCGGCTCGTGGCCGCGGAGGTGGACGCAGCCGGGCAGGTGGTAGCGCGGGTGCTCGTCGACCACGAGCACCTCGTCGGTGAGGTCCACGATGATCAGCAGGTCGGTCACCTCGACCTCCTCGACCGGCGGGTCCGGCAGCTCCGGCGGCGTCCCGGCCGCGGCGCTCCCGCCCGCCGCGTGATCGGCCGGGCGGCCGGCGCCCTCGCGCTCGTCCGGCCCGGCGGCGGGCGGGGCCGGCTCGGCAGCGGGC
>NZ_SSXB01000241.1:0-211 GCF_021698995.1 Blastococcus sp. KM273129
GTGGCTGCGCCCGGACGGTCGTCCGCTCCCCACCGGGGAGGGCCGCCGGGCGCCGCCGAGCCGCCCTCCGGGGTGGGCCGGGGACCCACCGCAGCACTGGGGTGAATCGCGCGCCGGGTACGTCCCGTCGCGGGTAGGGCCGCTTCCCGCCCGAATCCGTCAGCTAACCCGGTAGGCGGCAGACGGAAGAACGGAGAGCCGCCGCATGGCG
>NZ_SSXB01000242.1:0-206 GCF_021698995.1 Blastococcus sp. KM273129
ATCGCCTCGGCGGTGGAGGAGCAGACGGCCACGACCAACGAGATGGCCCGGTCGGTGCAGGAGGCCGCCGGTGGGACCACGCAGATCGCGGAGAACATCGCCGGTGTCTCCACGGCGGCGGACTCGACCACGCAGGCGCTGACCCAGACCCGCACGGCGGTCGACGAGCTGTCCCGGATGGCCGCCGACCTGCGCACCACCGTCGG
>NZ_SSXB01000243.1:0-205 GCF_021698995.1 Blastococcus sp. KM273129
CTCGGCGCAGATCTCGGCGTCGGCCGAGGAGACCAGTGCGCAGTCGGGTGTGGTGTCGGGTGCCGCGGAGGAGGTCAGCCGGTCGGTCTCGACGGTGGCGGCGGGTGCCGAGCAGATGGGGGCGTCGATCCGGGAGATCGCCAGCAACGCCGCGGAGGCCAGCGAGGTGGCGGCGCGGGCGGTGACGGCGGCGGAGACGACGACG
>NZ_SSXB01000026.1:0-47037 GCF_021698995.1 Blastococcus sp. KM273129
GCGGGGAGCGATCCGCGACGCCTGGGCCGGGCAGGGCTGGGAGAACGGCCGGCTGGGCTACCCCACCAGCGATCCCCAACCGGTGACCGGCGGCACCCGCCAGACCTTCCAGGGCGGGTACGTGCAGGTGCTCGACGGGGCGCGTGTGGCGACAGTGCACTACACGTGAGACCTGCGTGACCGCGGAGCCCCGCAACCCGGTTCGGGGTGCGGGGCTCCGTCCGCACGCAGGTAGCGTGGACGCCATGACCGCGACCGCCCCCGAGGTGAGGAGCTGGCGCCGGGCGGCCGAGGACCTGCGCGTCGGGTGGCAGCAACGCCAGCTGTGGGGCCACCTCGCCTGGCAGGACATCCGCCAGCGCTACCGCCGTTCGGTCCTGGGGCCGATCTGGATCAGCATCAGCATGGCGGTCACCGCCGTGGCCCTGGGCGTCCTCTACGCCGGGCTGTTCGGCAACGAGCTGTCGGTGCAGCTGCCCTACATCCTGGTGGGCTTCATCGTCTGGGCCTTCATCAGCGGCTGCATCACCGAGGGCGCCGACGTCTTCATCTCCAACGAGGGCCTCATCAAGCAGCTGCCCGCCCCGCTGTCGGTGCACGTCTACCGGCTGGTCTGGCGGCAGACGCTGTTCTTCTTCCACAACCTCGCGGTCTACGTGGTCATGCTGCTGGTGTTCCCGCAGCCGCTGACCTGGCGCAGCCTGACGGCCTTCGCCGCGTTCGCGCTGCTCGCCGTAAACGGGGCGTGGGTGGCCCTGCTCTTCGGCATCGTCACCACCCGGTTCCGCGACCTGACGCCGATCACCCAGAGCATCGTCCAGCTGATGTTCTTCCTCACCCCGATCGTCTGGATCTACGGCGACCTGGTGAACAGCCCCAACCCCGCCATCGCCGAGCGCGCCCGGCTGGTGGAGTTCAACCCCTTCCTCCACTACATCGAGATCATCCGGCAGCCCATGCTCGGCCAGGACCAGGTGCTCCGGCACTGGATCGTCGTCCTGGTCCTGACCGTCGTCGGCTGGGCGCTCACGCTCATCGCGCTGCGCCGGTACCGGGCACGGATCTCGTACTGGGTGTGAGCGTGTCGGAGGACAGACCCCTGGTCAGCATCACCACGAAGAACGCCTGCGTCGACTTCCCGATCTTCGACGCCAAGAGCCGGTCGCTGAAGAAGACCGTGATGGGCCTCGTCGGCGGCAACATCACCACCGAGACCAAGGTCCCGATCATCGAGGCGCTGCGCGACATCACGGTGTCGCTGGAGCACGGGGCCCGCGTCGGGCTGGTGGGCCACAACGGCGCCGGGAAGTCCACGCTCCTGCGCCTGTTCGCCGGCATCTACGAGCCGACCCGCGGCTCCGCCGAGGTCCGCGGCCGGGTGGCGCCCGTCTTCGACCTGGGCGTCGGCATGGACCCGGAGATCTCGGGCCTGGAGAACATCATCGTCCGCGGCCTCTTCCTCGGCGCCACGCGCAAGGAGATGGAGGACCGGATCGACGACATCGCCGACTTCACCGAGCTCGGCGACTTCCTCCGCATGCCGCTGCGCACCTACTCCACCGGCATGCGCATCCGGCTGGCCCTCGGCGTCGTCACCAGCATCGACCCGGAGATCCTCGTGCTCGACGAGGGCATCGGTGCGGTCGACGCGGCCTTCCTCGAGAAGTCCAAGAAGCGGCTGTCCGAGCTCGTCGACCGCGCCGGCCTGCTGGTCTTCGCCTCGCACTCCGACGAGTTCCTCCGCGAGCTGTGCGACACCGCCATCTGGATGGAGCACGGGCGCATCCGCCAGCACGGCGAGCTGGAAGAGGTCCTGCGCGCCTACAAGGGCAACCACTGATGGGCCCGGGGAGCGCCGCGCCCGCCGAGACGGTGGTCGCGGTGATCGTGACCCGCGACCGGGTGGAGCAGCTCGGCGAGAGCCTCGCGGCCGTCGCGGCGCAGCACCGCCGTCCCGACCACGTGGTCGTCGTCGACAACGGCCCCGATCCGCGCGTCGGCGAGGTGGTGGCCGGCTGCGGCCTGCCGGCCACCTACCTGCCCAGCCGCCGGAACCTCGGCGGCGCCGGCGGGTTCGCGCTGGGGATGCTGCACGCCCTCGCACTCGGCGCGGACTGGGTGTGGTGCGCCGACGACGACGGCCGCCCGGCCGACGGGACGGTGCTGGGCACCCTCCTGGAGACCGCCTGCAGGCACGGGCTGGCGCAGGTGTCGCCGATGGTCGCCGACCTCTCCGACCCCGACCGGCTGGCCTTCCCCCTCCGGCGCGGGCTGACCTGGCGGCGCCGGCGCAGCGACTTCGCGGGCCTCGAGGTGCTGCCCCGCTACGCCTCGCTGTTCAACGGCGCGCTGTTCCGCGCCGACGCCCTGGACGTGGTCGGGGTGCCCGACTACCGGCTGTTCTTCCGCGGCGACGAGACCGAGATCCACCGGCGGCTGCTCCGCGCCGGGCTGCCGTTCGGCACCGCCGTCGGAGCGGCCTACCTGCACCCCGAGGGGACCTCGGAGTTCGAGCCGATCCTCGGCGGCCGGCTGTCGGCGCAGTACCCGGGCAACGAGGTCAAGCGCTATTTCACCTACCGCAACCGCGGCTACCTGATGTCCCAGCCCGGGATGCGCTGGCTGTGGCCGCTGGAGCTGGTCCGGTTCAGCTGGTTCTTCCTGGTCTCGCGCCGCGACCCCGCCGGCTGGCGGGAGTGGCTCCGGCTGGTGCGCGCCGGCCGAGGGGAACGCTTCACCCGGCCCTGAGCGCTTCAGCACGGTGGCGCCCTGGTGACAGCGAGCACCACGCTGCAGACACTGCGGGGCCGGCTGCCGCGCGGGAAGGCGACCCGCACGGCAGCAGGGGCCGGCTCACGGAACGACCGTCGGCCGGCTTCCCGCCGGAAGGTCACCCGGCTGCCGAACGGATCCGGCCCAGAGCGCGGACGACGAGGGGCCCGGACGGTGATCGCACCGTCCGGGCCCCTCGGGGTCAGGCTTCAGACCCGCTCGTAACCCCAGGACTCGAAGGCCTCGGTCCAGCGGTCCACCGAGGTCAGCTCCCCGGCCGCCTCGCGGTAGCGCCGCTGGAGCTCGGGGAACTCCCGCGACATCTGCCGCAGCATGCGGGCGGACTGGGTGAACAGGCGGCGGAAGGTCTTCGGGTCCCGCTGGCGGAAGGTGACACCACGGCCGTCGGCGGTCCCGACGGTCGCGCTGTCGAGGCGGGAGAGCAGGAACCACTGCGCGTCCTGGAAGGACAGGTTCAGCTGCGGCACCTCGCGGTGGGCCGGGTCGACCGGCGTCGCGTTGTGCGCGATCGCCTTGAGCAGCGTGGTGCCGATCGACAGCGGGTTCACCGGGATCTTGCGGAACCGGTTGGCCTCGGCGGCGCTCATCGAGGGCAGCGGGAGGTCGCCGGAGGACTTCAGCACCTTGCCGTCCGAGTGCGTCGTCCGCTTCTCCCGCGCCCGCACGATCGACTGCGGCATGCCCTCGAAGAGGTGCTCGGGCCCGGCGAGGAAGTCGCGGTAGGCCATCTGGTGCAGCTCCACGGTGGAGTACTGCAGCGTCATGAGGAACCGCAGGTCGGCCTTGAGCATCTCGCGGAACATCGTCCCGCCGTGCTTGTGCGGGGAGTGCAGCGCCGCGGCGATCAGCCGGTTGCGGATGTGGAAGTACGCCTGCCAGTCGCTGGCGTCGTCCTTGTCGCCCCAGGACAGGTGCCAGATGGCGGCACCCGGCAGCGACACCGTGGGGAAGCCCGCCGCGAAGGCGCGCAGGCCGTACTCCGCGTCGTCCCACTTGATGAAGACCGGCAGGGGCATGCCCACGGCCTCGAAGACCCGGCGGGGGATCAGGCACATCCACCAGCCGTTGTAGTCACCGTCGATGCGCCGGTGCAGGTCGGGCGACTCGCGCAGCGGCCGCTCGCCGAAGTCGTGGAAGTACTCGGTGTTCGGTGCGTTGCGCCAGAAGAACGGCGCCCGGTCGACGATCTCGCCCATCGTGTGCAGGACCGAGCGGTCCTGCAGGGCCAGCATCTGGCCGCCGACCAGCACCGGGTCCTTGGCGTAGGCGGCGAACGCCCGGGCGCGCAGCAGGCTGTCGGGCTCGAGCTGGATGTCGTCGTCGAGCAGGACGATGTGCGTGGCGTCGCTGTTGGTGAACGACTCGTGAATGGTGCGCGCGAACCCACCGCTGCCGCCCAGGTTGGGCTGCTCGACGATCCGCAGGCGCTCGCCCAGCGCCTCGGCCACCACCGGGTACCGGTCGGCGTCCCGCACGTGCTGGTTGCCCTGGTCGGCGACGACGGCGAGGTGCACCTGCTCGCGGACGACCTCGTCCTCGACCAGGGCCTCGAGGGCGGCGACCGCGTCCACCGGCCGGTTGTAGGTGCAGATGCCGACGGCCAGGCGGGGCTGCTCGGCGGGCGCCTGCGGCGCGTACCAGCCGGCGTCGCGGACGGTGGTGCGCTCGTCGGTCGTGACGTCGAACCAGTACCACCCGCCGTCGATGAACGGGCCGAGGTCGAGCTCGAACTCCAGCGTCCGCTCGCCGCCCTCGTGGACGGCACCGGTCACGTGCATCGACTCGCCGTCTGCCTTGGACCGGTAGACGTCGATGCGGCACGTGCCCGACACCGTCACCCGGAGGACGATCGACTCCAGGACGCTCCACCGGCGCCAGTAGCTGGCCGGGAAGGCGTTGAAGTAGGTGGCGAAGGAGACCTCCCACCCGGGGTCGAGCTCCGCGGTGAAGCGGTCCTTGGCCCGCACCCGGCCCGAGTTGACCTCGTCGAGGTAGAGGCTGCGCACCTTGAGCTGGTCGGCCGGGCGCGGCATGAGCACCCGCTGGAGCAGCTGGACGGCTTTGCCCGGCGTCAGCTCCTCCTCCCTCGGCTCGGTCACGACTTCCTGGGAGACCGGCGCATCGGCGTCGAGCGTGCTGTCCGTCGTCATGAGGTGGTTCAGTCCTCCAGGCGGCCGTCGATGGGGCCGCCCTCGTCGAAGAAGGGGCGGATGCGGTTCTCGAACATGGTCAGCGCCGATCCGATGGCCATGTGCATGTCGAGGTACTTGTAGGTGCCCAGCCGCCCGCCGAAGAGAACGCGCCTCTCGGCGGCCTCCTTGGCCGCGAGCTCCCGGTACCGCTCCAGCTTGGCGCGGTCCTCAGGGGTGTTGATCGGGTAGTAGGGCTCGTCGCCGGTCTGCGCGAACCGGGAGAACTCCCGCACCACCACGGTCTTGTCCGTGGGGTAGTCCCGCTCCGGGTGGAAGTGCCGGAATTCGTGGATGCGGGTCCAGGGCACGTCCTCGTCGGCGTAGTTCATGACCGAGGTGCCCTGGAAGTCACCGATGGGCAGCACCTCGGTCTCGAAGTCCAGCGTCCGCCAGCCGAGCTCGCCGGCCTCGTAGCCGAAGTACTTGTCGATCGGGCCGGTGAAGACCGTCGGGACGTCGGCCGGCAGCTCGTCACGCACGTCGAAGTAGTCGGTGTCCAGCCGGACCTCGATGTTCGGGTGGTCGGCCATCCGCTGCAGCCAGGCGGTGTAGCCGTCCTTCGGCAGACCCTCGTAGGTGTCGTTGAAGTACCGGTTGTCGAACGTGTAGCGCACCGGGAGCCGGGCGATGACGGCGGCGGGCAGCTCGGTCGGGTCGGTCTGCCACTGCTTCTTCGTGTAGCCGCGGATGAACGCCTCGTAGAGCGGGCGGCCGATCAGCGAGATCGCCTTCTCCTCGAGGTTCGCCGCCTCCGCGGTGTCGATCTCGCCGGCCTGCTCGGCCACCAGCGCCCGCGCCTCCTCGGGGGAGAAGCTCTTGCCGAAGTACTGGCAGATGGTGGCCAGGTTCATCGGCAGGGAGTAGGTCTGCCCCTGGTAGATCGAGTAGACCTTGTGCTGGTAGCCCGTGAACTCGGTGAACTGGTTGACGTACTCCCAGACCCGCTCGTTCGACGTGTGGAACAGGTGCGCGCCGTAGACGTGCACCTCGATGCCGGTCTCGGGCTCGGGCGCCGAGTAGGCGTTGCCGCCGATGTGGTCGCGGCGGTCGATGACCAGCACCCGCTTGTCGAGCTGGCTGGCCACCCGCTCGGCGACGGTGAGCCCGAAGAATCCGGAGCCGACGACGACGAGGTCAGGTCCTGTGGTGGTCACGGGTCTCGACGGTACCTGTCGGCCAGGGGGCGCACGACCACGGAGCGGCGGCGCCGCGCGGCGTAGCGACCCGTTCCGTCACATCCATCCCACCCACCCCGCCGAGCCGTGCCGCCGGGCGCCGGGGCCGCCCGAGTGCCTAGGGTTGCCCTCCGTGTCGTCTCCCTCCGGTCCGCCGCCGCTGCGCGTCGTCGCCGTCACCTACTCGCCGGGCGCGGCGCTCGAGCAGTTCGTCGACTCGCTGGCCGGCGCCACCACCCGGCCGGTGGAGGTGGTCCTCGCCGACAACGGCTCGACCGACGGCGCGCCGGAGCGGGCCGCGGAGCGCCACGCGCACGTCCGGATCCTGCGCACCGGCGGGAACATCGGCTACGGCGCGGCCGCGAACGCCGGGCTCGCCGACGTCCGCACCGGCCGCGCCCTCATCGCCAACCCCGACCTGCGCTTCGCGCCCGGTTCCGTCGACGAGCTCCTGGCCGCCGCCGACCGGTGGCCGAGGGCGGCCACCCTCGGGCCGGCGATCATGACCCCCGACGGCGAGCTGTACCCGTCCGCGCGGGACCTGCCGCGGCTGTCCACCGGCGCAGGGCACGCGCTGCTCGGCTGGGCCTGGCCCGGCAACCCCTGGACCGCACGCTACCGCCGCGAGCGGGAGGCCCCGCGGGAGCGCCCCGCGGGCTGGCTGAGCGGCTCCTGCCTGCTGGTCGACCTGGAGGCCTACTGGTCGGTCGGCGGCTTCGACCCGGGCTACTTCATGTACTTCGAGGACGTCGACCTCGCCGAGCGGCTGACCCGGGCGGGCTGGCTGCACGTCTACGTGCCCAGCGCCGTCGTCGAGCACGAGGGCGGGCACGCCACCCAGCGGGAACCGCACCGCATGCAGCGCGTGCACCACACCAGCGCGCTGCGGTACCTCTCCGGGCAGTACCCCCGCCGGCGGCACGCGCCGCTGCGCACCGCGTTCCGCGCCGGGCTCGGGGGCCGGATGCTGATCTCCTACGTCAGCGGGCGGGTCGCCGCCGGCGCCCCGTTCCAGCGCCGCGCCCGGGAGCTGGCGGCCGTGCCGGAGCCGCGCCCCGGGTCGGGGGAGAGCTGACGTGCGGCACGCGGTGATCATGGCGGGCGGCTCGGGCACCCGGCTGTGGCCGCTCTCGCGCGGCGGCCGCCCCAAGCAGCTGCTCGACGTCGTCGCCGGCCCCGGCGGGGTGCCGCGCAGCCTGCTGGCCGAGGCGTGGGAGCGGCTGCGCACGGTGCTGCCCGCCGAGAACGTCTGGGTCTGCACGGCGGCCAGGTACGCCGACCAGGTGCGGGTGGCGCTGCCGGAGCTGCTCGCCGACCGGCTCGTGCTCGAGCCGGTCGCCCGCGACACCGCGAACGCCGTCGGGCTGGCCGCCGCCCTGGTCGCCGACGTGGACCCGGAGGCAGAGCTCGCCGTCGTCAGCGCCGACCACGTCATCCGGCCGGTGGAGCGGTTCGCCGACTCGCTGCGCACCGCGTTCGACGCGCTCGCGGACCGCCCCCGGGCGCTGGTCACGCTCGGCATCCGGCCGACCGCGCCGGCCACCGGCTTCGGTTACGTCCAGCGCGGCGCGCCCACCGGGCAGCCGGGCGTGGCCGAGGCGGCGTCGTTCCGGGAGAAGCCCGACCGCGCCACCGCCGAGCAGTACCTGGCGTCGGGCGGCTACCTGTGGAACTCGGGCATGTTCGTCTGGCGGGCCCGCACGGTGCTCGACGCCCTGGCCGACCACCTCCCGGCGTCGGCCGAGGGGCTGGCCCGGATCGTCGCCGCCCCCGCCGGCCCGGCGCGGGACGCGGTCCTGGCCGAGGTCTTCCCGAGGCTGCCGAGGATCAGCGTCGACTACGCCGTCCTCGAGCCGGCCGCGACCGAGCCCGGGCGGGTGCTGGTCGTCGACCTCGACGTCGACTGGCTGGACGTCGGCTCCTGGCCCGCGCTGGCGCACACCCTCGACGACGACGGCGCGGGCAACGCCGTGCAGGGGCTCGCCGTCGTCCTGGACGGTGCGGGGAACATCGTCCTCAGCGACGACCCGGGGCACCTGGTCGCGCTCGTCGGCGTCCGGGACAGCGTCGTCGTGCACACGGCCGACGTGACCATGGTCTGCCCGGTCGCCGACGCCGAGCGGGTGAAGCAGCTGCTCGGCGCCGTGCAGGAGCGGTACGGCGACCGCTTCTCCTGAAGGAGTCCCTGCCCCCACCGCTCGCGGGCTCGCGCCGGGACCCTGCAGGCAGGCCGTTCCCTCGGGTTACGTTCCGGGTCATGAAGAACTTCGACGTCGCAGCCGTGGTCAGCGGGGGAGCCTCCGGTCTCGGGGAGGCGACCGCCCGGGCGCTCGCCGCCCGGGGGGCCGCGGTCACGATCATGGACCTGAACGAGGAGCGCGGGCGGGCGCTCGCCGCCGAGCTGGGCGGGCACACCACCTTCGTCCGCACGGACGTCACCGACGATGCCTCGGTGGAGGCCGCCGTCGCCGAGGCGACCGGCAAGGACCGCCCCCTGCGCATCGCGGTCAGCTGCGCGGGCATCGGGCTGGCCCAGCGGACCGTCGGCCGCGACGGCGCGCCGCACGAGCTGGCGGGGTTCACCCGGGTGCTGGGCGTCAACCTGGTCGGCACGTTCAACGTCCTGCGGCTGGCCGCCGCCGCGATGGCGCGGACCGAGCCCGGTGAGGAGGGGGAGCGCGGCGTCGTCGTCAACACCGCCTCCATCGCCGCCTACGACGGCCAGATCGGCCAGCTGGCGTACTCGGCGTCCAAGGGCGGCGTCGTCGGCATGACCCTGCCCGCGGCCCGCGACCTCTCCAGCGTCGGTGTGCGCGTCTGCACCATCGCCCCCGGGCTGGTGGACACCCCGCTCCTGGGCTCGCTGCCGGAGGAGGCGCGGGCCGCGCTCTCGGCGGGCATACCCTTCCCCAAGCGGCTCGGCCGTCCGTCGGACTTCGCCGAGCTGGCGCTCGCGATCGTCGAGAACGGCTACCTCAACGGCGAGGTGGTCCGGATGGACGGCGCGCTGCGCATGGCCCCCCGCTGACCTCTTCCCGGAGCACCCGCTGAGCACGAGCACCACCCCGGGCACCCAGGCCGCCGAGCACTCCGCGGCCTGGGTGCCGGACCGGCCGCTGGACCTCCTCCGGACGCTGTCCCCGCACCGGCGCGGGGCGGCCGACCCGACGATGCAGGTCGCCGCGGGCGGCCTCTGGCGGACGACCAGCACCCCGGAGGGCCCGGCGACGGTGCGCCTCTCCCGCGTGGCCGCGGAGGTGCGGATCGAGGCGTGGGGGCCGGGGGCCCGCTGGGCCGCTGCAGCGGTGCCCGGGTGGCTCGGGGCCGACGACCGGCCCGAGGACTTCCGCCCGGGCGACGCCCACCCGCTCGTGACCGAGCTGCACCGCGCGCACCCGCACCTGCGGCTGGGGCGCACCGGCCGGACGTGGGACGCGCTGCTGCCCGCGGTGCTCGAGCAGAAGGTCACCACCGCCGAGGCCTACCGGGTGTTCCGCGAGCTCTGCCGGCTGGCCGGTGAGGCCGCGCCGGGGCCCGCGCCCGAGGGCATGCGCGTCGTCCCCTCGGCCCGCCGGCTGCTGGAGGTGACCGACTGGGAGTGGCACCGCTGCGGCCTGGACGGTGCCCGCCGCCGCGCCCTGCGGGCGGTCGCCGGGGTGGCGCACCGGATGGAGCCGGAGGCGGGCTGCGACGACTCCGCCGAGCTGCAGCGCCGGTTGCGGGCGGTGCCCGGCATCGGCGTCTGGACGGCGGCGGAGGTGGTGCAGCGCGCGCTCGGCTGCCCGGACACCGTCAGCGTCGGCGACTACCACCTGAAGAACCAGGTGGGCTTCGCGCTGACCGGGCGCCGGGACACCGACGACGCGGAGATGCTCGCCCTGCTGGAGCCGTGGCGCGGGCAGCGGCAGCGGGTGGTGCGGCTGCTGCTGGCGGGCGGGCCCCGGCGTCCCCGGCGCGGCCCCCGCTTCGCCCCCGTGGACAACCGGCGGCGCTAGCGCTCCTGGAGCAGGCCCAGCAGGTAGGCGCCGTAGCCGCTCTTGCCCAGCGGTTCGGCGATCCCGCGCAGCCCCTCGTCGTCCAGCCAGCCGTTGCGCCAGGCGACCTCCTCGATGCAGCCGATCTTCAGGCCCTGGCGCTCCTCGACGACGGAGACGAACTCGGTGGCCTGGCGCAACGAGGTGAAGGTGCCGGTGTCCAGCCAGGCCGTGCCCCGGTCGAGCGCGGTCACGGTGAGCCGGCCCTCGCGCAGGTAGTGCTCGTTGACCGCGGTGATCTCCAGCTCGCCGCGCGCGCTCGGGGTGATCCCGCGCGCGACATCGACGACGTCACCGGCGTAGAAGTACAGGCCGGGGACGGCGTAGGAGCTCTTGGGGCGGACCGGCTTCTCCTCGATCGACAGCACCCGGCCGGCGTCGTCGAACTCCACGACGCCGTAGTCGCGGGGGTTGGCCACGTGGTAGGCGAAGACGTGCCCGCCGGCCGGCTCGGGCAGGCGCGAGAGCGCCGTCCCCAGGCCCGCGCCGTAGAAGATGTTGTCCCCGAGCACCAGGGCCGCGGGCTCGCCGCCCAGGAACTCCGCCCCGATGAGGAACGCCTGCGCCAGACCCTCCGGCCGCGGCTGGGCGGCGTACTCGATGCGCATGCCCAGGCGGGTGCCGTCGCCCAGCAGCGCGCGGAAGGCGGCCTGGTCGTCCGGGGTGGTGATGACCAGCACCTCGCGGATCCCCGCCATCATCAGGGTGGAGAGCGGGTAGTAGATCATCGGCTTGTCGTAGACCGGCATGAGCTGCTTGCTCACCGCCTGCGTGATGGGGAACAGACGGCTCCCCGTGCCACCGGCCAGGATGATCCCGCGCATGATCGACGACCCTACTGAGGGGCGCGGCTCACGGCGCCGGACTGCCCAGCCACAGCCTCCCGACGAGTGAGGTGCCGCCGGCGGTGGCCGCGGGCTCCCAGCGGGTCGCCCACCCCTCCGCGTGCAGCTGCACGATCGCGGCGCCGACCAGCGCCCCGGCGTTGAGGGCGCTCGTCGTCGTCACGGCGTCGGGCAGGTGGACGTCGACGACGCCGTCGCCCTCGCCGCCGTGCCGCAGCACCACCGGGAACTCCGGCAGCGCGGCGCTGGCCACCCGGAAGGCGGCGGCCGCCGCCTCGCGGTCACCGGGGCGGGGCGCCAGGTCGGCCGCGGGCGACCGCGAGCCGACGAGGTCGCGCGAGCCGTAGGGGAACAGGTCGTCGGCGGGCAGCCGCACCAGCGGCCGGGTGCCCTCGTCGGCGTCGTCGGCGGGCTGGGCCACGGGCAGCCCCCGCACCACGGCGACCGGGACGCCGGCCAGCTTGCCCTTCACCAGGTCCGCGGCCGACGCCAGCTCGTCCACCACGGCGACCCGGGTGGTCTCCAGCCGGTTGCCGTGGGCGTCGACGGCGCCGCGGTGGTCGTCCAGGGCGGTGATCCCGGCCGAGCCGACCGCGACGTCGGTCAGCCCCTCCCGCCAGGTGCGGCCGAAGGTGTCGCTGACGACGACGGCGACGTCGACCCCGGCGAGCTCGCGCAACCGGGCCCGCAGCCGCCGCGCCGAGGCGTCCGCGTCCTCGGGCAGCAGCACCAGGGTGTCGGAGGCGACGTTGGACGCGTCGATGCCGGCCGCGGCGACGACCCAGCCCTGGCGGGTCTGCACGATCTTGAGGGGCCCGCGGCGGGCGAGCACCCGCACGGTCTCGGCGTCGATCGCCCGCTGCCGGACGGCCTCCCGGTCGGCCCCGGGCTCGACCCGGACGAGCCGTCCCTCCACCTTGGAGACCACCTTGGAGGTGACGACGACGACGTCGCCGTCGGCCAGCCAGGGCGCGGTGGCGGCCAGCGCCGCGGCGAGGTCGTCTCCCGGGCCGAACTCGGGCAGCCCCGCGACGGGCAGCACCGACACACCCGCTGGAACGGCGCCGTCCAGAGGCTCGCCGCGAGCCTGCGAGCCGTGAGGCGGGCGGGGTCCTTCCATCACCGCGCGCAGGCGTCGAGCGCGGCCCGGGCCAGCGCCGTCGTCGCCCCGGGGGAGGACATGAGCAGCGGCACCCGGCGGACGTCGACGCCCGGGACGTCCGCGGGGTCGTCCTCGGCGACCAGCCAGGCGTCGAGCAGGCCGCCGTCGGCGCGGGCCCCGTAGTGCCGGCCGACGCCCTCGGCGCTCACCTCGATGCCCAGCGCCGGCAGGCAGCGGTCGGCCATCCCGCGGACGACGGCGCCACCGACGATCGGGGAGACGCCCGCGATGCGCGCCGGGGAGGCCAGCAGGGCGTCGCGGAGGCCCGGGACGCCGAGGACGGTGCCGATGGACACGACCGGGTTCGACGGCGCGAGCAGGACGGCGTCGGCGGCGGCCAGCGCCTCGACGACGCCCGGGGCCGGCCGCGCCGCCTCCACCCCGATCTGCACGAAGGCGGCGGGGTCGAGGGCCGCACGGTGGCGCACCCACCACTCCTGGAAGTGGATCGCCCGCTGCCGGCCGTCCTCGGGATCGGTGACCACGACGTGGGTCTCGACCCGCTGGTCGCTCATGGGCAACACCGTGACGCCGGGCTGCCAGCGGTCGGCCAGCGCCGCGGTCACCGCCGAGAGCGGGTACCCCGCGTCGAGCATCCGGGTGCGGATCAGGTGGGTGGCCAGGTCGCGGTCGCCGAGGCCGAACCAGTCCGGGTCGGCGCCGTAGGCGGCCAGTTCCTCCTTGACCGTCCACGACTCGCCGGCCCGCCCCCAGCCGCGCTCCTCGTCGATGCCCCCGCCGAGCGTGTAGACGACGGTGTCGAGGTCCGGGCAGATCCTCAGGCCGTGCAACGTGACGTCGTCCCCGGTGTTGACCACGGCGGTGATCTCCGCCGTGGGGGCCGCCGCGCGCACCCCACGCAGGAAACGAGCCCCTCCGGTACCACCGGCCAGCACGACGATCTGCACGAAACGCATCGTGCCCGATGAGCACTTGTCGACTGTTCGCCGGGCGTGTCGGGGGGTGGCACGAGATGTGACGAACACCCTGGTGCTGGAGGGGCTGGTGTGGCGTGTCGCTTACACCGGGCGAAGTTGACGGCCGGGCAACGACACGCGTGTAATTCCGGCGGTGTCGACGAGTGCTGAACGGCCCGGGGACGTCCTGCCGGCCGCGCACCGTGACGAGAGCGAGAGGGGACGCACCGTCATGGCAGAGGTGTCGTGGTTGAGCGACTACGTGAACGGCTCGGAGCGGTCGACGGACCGGCTGGTGGGCGCCGGGCACGGCACGGGCCAGCACCCGGGCCAGGGGACGGGGCAGCCGTTCGTCGGCTTCCTCGGGTTCGGCCTGGAGCCCGACACCCAGTCGTGGCAGGAGCGCGCGCTGTGCGCGGAGACCGACCCGGAGGCGTTCTTCCCCGAGAAGGGCGGCTCGACGCGGGAGGCGAAGAAGATCTGCACCGGTTGCGAGGTCAAGGCCGAGTGCCTGGAGTACGCGCTCGCCAACGACGAGCGGTTCGGCATCTGGGGCGGCCTCTCCGAGCGGGAGCGGCGCCGGCTGCGCCGCCGCGCCGTGTAAATACCCCCTGCCCCCCGCAGCTCGCGAGCTCGCAGCGGGCCCCTGCAGGGGGCGGCCGTTCCAGACCGTCACCACAGCCGCCGGCGCCCCTCGCCGGCGGCTGTGGTTGTGTTCGGGACGTGGTCGCCCGGGTCGCCGTCGGTCGAGCCCCCGTCCTCCGCGAGGTCCGGGCCGCCGAACCGCTCGCCGCGGCGCTGTCGGCGCCGCTGACCGCCCGCGCGCCGTGGCTGACCGCCGTGCTGAACGACGGCGCCGCCCGCCCGCTGCAGGGCCGCCCCGCCGCCGTCGTCGTGGACGGGGCTCCCGGCGCGCCGCCGCGCGCGGCGGGCTTCCTCCACCTCCGGCGGCGCGGCCCGGTCACCGCGGTCACCCTGCTCGGGCAGGGTGGGGCGCCCCTGCCCGGTGGTCGCCCCCCGGCCCGGTTGCCGGCGCGGGACGCCGAGGCCGCGGGCCTGCTCGCCGACGGGGTGCTCCTCCTGCTCGACTCGCTGCACGGCCCGTGGTCCCTGCGGCTCTCCGGGCTCCCGCTGGGTGACCCCACCGCCCGGGCGCTGGCTGCCCGGCTGCCCACCGCCGTCCTGGCCAACGAGCGCAGCACCCGCCTGCTCGACGCGCTCGACCGGGTGGGGCCCGTCGAGCGGAGCCGGGGCGGCCACCTGCTGGAGCGCTGGCTCCCGGCGCTGCTCGCCGCCGCGCCGGACCGCCGGGCGCGGGGGCTGCTGCGCGCCACCGCCCGGCTGCACGCGGCCACCGGCCACCTGGAGGTCGCCGTGGCCGCCGACGGCGACCGGCTGCGGGCCGGGCTGCTCACCCTGCTGGACGGCGACGACCGCTGGCCCTGGTGGGGCATCGCCCACGACGGCGGGCTGGGCAGCGAGATGGGCGCGCCGGTGAGCACGTTGTCGGTGCCGTTGCGCCGCTGGCCGCGCTGACCCTCAGCCGGCGGTGCGGACCCGGCTGCGCTCGGCCAGCACCGGCGCGCTCCCCGTGCCGAGCCGCAGCTCACCGCGGGCGGCCCGGGTGCCGTCGGCGGTGGGCGGCCCCTCGGGCGTCACGGTGAGCTCCAGCGGGTACACGCGACCGGTCGCCTCGGGCGGCGAGCCGCCGGGGTGCAGCACCGTCGCGGCCGACCCGCGCAGGACCCAGCCCGCCCCGTCACGGGTGATGCGGACGTCGTCGCCCTCGAGGACGGCGTGCTCGACCGGCGTGGCGGTGCACCCCGCTGCGACCGGGTCGGCGGGGGCCTCGGCGGTCAGGCAGTTGTAGGTGGGCAGCCGCAGCTCCAGCCGCGGCGCGCCGTCGTCGGTGCCCAGCCGCAGCTCGGGGTAGGCCGCGGTGACGCCCACCGCCCGCGGTTCCAGCACCAGCCCGCCCACCACCAGGTCGGCGACGGTTCCGGCGGCCGGCGCGGGTGACGGCGCGGTGCTGCGCGCGGCCGGCGACGGGTCTGCCGTGGCGGCGGCGGCGACGGCGGCGGCCGTGCCGGCGAGCGCCAGGGCGGCGACGCAGAGCGCCGCCGGCACCGGCCAGGGGTGCTGCCGGTCGCCGGCCGGCGGGCCGGGCTCCGGCGGGGCCAGCGCCGCCCAGCCGGAGGGCCCCGGCGCCTGCGGCCGGGTGCCGGGCGGGTGCTCGAGGAAGTCGGCGAGGTCGTCGACCGGCTCGGGCGGGCGCCCGCGTGCCGGGTAGGTGCGGCGGCGGGAGAGGACGACGGCCGAGACCAGCGCCGCCGCCGCCAGGGCGCCCAGCACCACGCCCACGACGAGCCAGGCGGTGGTGGCAGCGGCGTCCATCGCTCCCAGCATGTCAGCCGCCCGCCCGCACGCGGGGCCGGCTCAGGTGGGGTCGATCTCCTCCGGGTCGCGGCCCAGGAGGGTGGCCACCTGGTCGACGACGACGTCGCGCACCAGGTCGGCGAGGTCCTCGCGGTCGTGCGCGCGCAGTTCCAGCGGGCGCCGGTAGACCACGATCCGCGGCGGCACCTCCTCGCCCTGCTCGCGGCGGGCCGGGAGCAGGCGGGACAGCGGGACGCCGGCGTCGTCGAGCACGTCGGAGTCCAGCAGCGCCTCGTCGGGATCGGTCTGCTCCACCCACGGGACGTCCTCGACGGCGAACTCGACGCCGGCCAGTTCCCGCTCCCAGCGGCGCTCGAGGTCCTCGACGGCGTCCAGCACCAGGTCGTCGAACTGCTCCGCCCGGCTGCGCGACAGGGGCACCTGGGCCGGCACCAGGCGTCCCCGGAGGCCACGACCGTGGCGGTCGCGGCGGGAGCGGTGGCGGCGGCGCGGGGGATGGCTCATGACTGCACGCAGGGTACGGCGGCCCCCGCCACGCCGGGGCCCGGGACGGTCCGCCGGGACCCCGTGCACGTCGGCGCCTGCGGAGCCGCGTCGCGCGCCCGACCGGTGCCGGTGCCCACGGGGTCATCGTGCAGGATGGTGCGCCCGGGCCGCTTTCCCGGTGCGCCTGCTGTCGCGCACCACCGTGCGGGTTTACTGTGCTGTGCGTGAGGAACCGGTGGTGAGGCAGTCACGGCGCTGCTCGCGCAGCGGCTGCGCGCAACCGGCAGCGGCGACCCTGACCTACGTCTACGCGGAGTCGACCGCTGTCGTGGGCCCGTTGGCGACGTACTCGGAGCCGCACAGCTACGACCTGTGCGAGTTCCACGCCGAGCGGCTGACCGTGCCGCGCGGCTGGGACGTCGTGCGGCACGAGATCGACCTCGAGGACGCCGGCATCACCGGGGACGACCTGCTGGCCCTCGCCGACGCCGTCCGCGAGGCCGCCCGCCCCGAGCCGCCGCGCAACCCCGCCGACGACGGCAGCGGCATCCGCCGCGGCCACCTGCGGGTCCTGCCCGACCTGCCCTGAACCAGGGCCGCCTCCCGTCGTCGAGCGCGGTGGCCCCGTTGCAGGAGCGCGCCCCGGGCTCGCGAGGGGTGGGGGGCGACGGGGTCCTTGTAGGGTCACCGCGTGCGTGATCTCTCGGCCCTCATCAAGGCCTACGACGTCCGCGGGGTCGTCCCCGACCAGTGGGACGAGGACGTCGCCCGCGCGATCGGTGGGGCCTTCGCCGAGTTCGTCCTCGCCGAGAGCGGCGCCACGGCCGTGGTCACCGCGTACGACATGCGGGATTCCTCCGTCCCGCTCTCCCGCGCCTTCGCCGAGGGCGTCATCGCCCGTGGGCTCGACGTCGTCGAGGCGGGGCTGGGCTCGACGGACCTGCTCTACTTCGCCGCCGGCTCGCTCGACCTGCCCGGGGCGATGTTCACCGCCAGCCACAACCCGGCGGAGTACAACGGCATCAAGCTGTGCCGCGCCGGTGCGGCGCCCATCGGGCAGGACTCCGGGCTGGTCACCATCCGGGAGTGGGCCGAGCGCGACACCTACGAGCGCGTCCCCGACCGGGTCGGCACGGTGTCGGCGCGCGACGTCCTCGGCGAGTACGCCGCGCACCTGCGCTCCCTGGTCGACCTGTCGGCCATCCGGCCGCTCAAGGTCGTCGTCGACGCGGGCAACGGCATGGGCGGGCACACCGTGCCGGTGGTCCTCGCCGACCTGCCGCTGGAGGTCGTCCCGCTCTACTTCGAGCTCGACGGCTCCTTCCCCAACCACGAGGCCAACCCGCTGGACCCGGCGAACCTGGTCGACCTGCAGCGCGCCGTCGTGGAGCACGGTGCCGACATCGGCCTGGCCTTCGACGGCGACGCCGACCGGGTGTTCGTCGTCGACGAGCAGGGAGAGCCGGTGAGCCCCTCGGCGATCACCGCGCTGGTCGCGGTGCGGGAGCTGGCCAAGGGCCGCGGGACGACGATCATCCACAACCTGATCACGTCCCGTGCCGTGCCCGAGATCGTGCGCGAGCACGGTGGGCAGCCGGTGCGCACCCGGGTGGGGCACTCCTTCATCAAGGCCGAGATGGCCCGCACCGACGCGGTCTTCGGGGGTGAGCACTCCGCGCACTACTACTTCCGCGACTTCTGGCGGGCCGACACGGGCATGCTGGCCGCCATGCACGTGCTGGCCGCGCTGGGCGAGCAGGCCCGGCCGCTGTCGGAGCTGACCGAGAGCTACGCCCGCTACGCCGCCTCGGGCGAGATCAACTCCACCGTGTCCGACGCCCCCGGGCGGGTCGCCGAGGTGCGCAAGGTGTTCGAGGACGAGGGAGCCACCTTCGACGAGCTCGACGGGCTGACCGTGGAGCTGCCCGACGGAGCCTGGTTCAACCTGCGGGCCAGCAACACCGAGCCGCTGCTGCGGCTGAACGTCGAGGCGCCGGACGTGGCGCGGATGACCGAGCTGCGCGACCGGGTGCTCCGCACCGTGCGCGCGGAGGAGGAGCAGAAGTGACCGGTCCCCGGAGCAGCCCCGCCGCCGGCCCGCTGGGCCTGGACCCCGAGCTGCTGGCGATCCTCGCCTGTCCCGACGTCCACCACACGCCGCTGACCGTCGACGAGGCGGCATCCGAGCTGGTCTGCGGCACCTGCGACCGCGGCTTCCCCGTCCGCGACGGCATCCCGGTGCTGCTGCTGGACGAGGCGCGGCAGCGCGGCTGAGGACGGGCGCACCGTGAGCTCGCCGGAGCTGGCCGAGGAGGTGCTCGACGACCTCGACCTGCTGCGGGCCCGCGACCCCCGCGGCCTGCTGCCGGCCGTCGCCGGCTCGGGCGCGCAGGTGCGGGAGACGACCCGGCTGACCGAGGAGGCCGGCCTGGACCGGGTCACGAGCGGTGGCCGGCCCCGCGGGCTGGTCGTCGTCGCCCGGCGGGAGGGTGCCGTCGCCGCCTCGGTCCTGCGGGCCCTCCTCGGGCCGTCGAGCCCGGTCACCGTCGACGTCGTGCCGGGCCCCGCGTTGCCGGTGTGGACCGGCCCGAGCGACATCGCGGTCGTGGCCACCCGCACCGGCGCGGGTGCCTACGCGGTCGGGCCGGCCTACGAGGCCGCCCGCCGGGGGGTCTCCCTGGTCGGCATCGGCGCCGACGACGCACCGCTGCGCGGCGTCTGCGCCTCCGCCCGGGCGCCCTACGTCGCACTGCCGCGCACCCGTGTCCGGCACACCACCCTGTGGTCGCTGCTCACCCCGATGCTCCGCCTGGCCACCGACCTGGGGCTGCTGGCGCCCGGCGTCGCCGACCCGGAGGCGGTCGCGGCCGCGCTCGACGAGGTGGCCGCGGAGTGCGGCCCGGCGCGGGAGACGTTCGTCAACCCGGCCAAGAGCCTGGCGCTGGAGCTGCTGGACGCACTCCCGGTGATCGCCTCGGAGGGGCCGCTGGCGGGCGCCGCGGCGACCCGCTTCGCCGACCAACTCGCCACGCTCGCGGGACTGCCCGCGACCGACTTCCGGCTGCCCGACCAGCGGGTGGCGGCGTGCGCCGTCCTCGGCGGGCCGCTGTCGCCGCAGGACGGCGCCGACGACTTCTTCCGGGACCGCGCCGACGACACCGGCCGGCGGCTGCGATTGCTGACCGTCCGCGATCCCGACGTCGGCGGGCACGACGGCGCGGAGGAGCGGGAGCCGCGGTCGGCGGCGGAGGCGATGCAGCAGGTCCTGGGCACCGCCGCCGCGCACAGCGTGCCGGTCAGCGGCCTGGCCGAGCACGGGGACCCCGACCGGTTCGGCCGGCTGCCCCGCGTGGCCCGGCAGCTCGCCGTCGCCGACTTCAGCGCCGTCTACCTGGCGCTGGCGCTCGACCTGGAGCGCGCGCCGCGCCCCTGAAGGCGCGCGCGGCCCGCGGACGGTCCACCATCATCTGCGACAGCACACCGGTGCTGACCGACCGGAAGGAACTCCCTTGGCGGGTGGACTGGTAGCCCTGCTCGACGACGTGGCGGTGCTGGCGCGCGCGGCCGCCGCCTCCATCGACGACATCGGCGCAGCCGCCGGACGGGCCAGCATGAAGGCCGCCGGCGTCGTGGTCGACGACACCGCCGTCACGCCCCAGTACGTGCACGGCCTGAACGCCGAGCGCGAGCTGCCGATCATCCGGAAGATCGCGCTGGGCTCGCTGCGCAACAAGCTGCTGATCATCCTCCCGGCGATCCTGCTGCTCAGCCAGTTCCTGCCGTGGCTGCTGACCCCGATCCTGATGATCGGCGGCGCCTACCTCTGCTACGAGGGGGCGGAGAAGATCTGGCACCGGGTCAGCGGGCACGCCGAGGCGCACGCCACGGTGGAGGACGCGCTCCCGGACGAGAAGACCATCGTGAGCGGTGCGGTGCGCACCGACTTCATCCTGTCGGCCGAGATCATGGTCATCTCGCTGAACGAGGTGGCCGGCGAGGCGTTCTGGTCGCGGGCGATCATCCTCGTCGTCGTCGCCGTGGGGATCACCGTCCTCGTCTACGGCGTCGTGGGCCTCATCGTGAAGATGGACGACGTCGGGCTGAGCCTGTCCCAGCGGGCCGGGAAGCGGGTGGCCGCGTTCGGTCGCGGGCTGGTGAAGGCGATGCCGAAGCTGCTCTCGGCGCTGACCGTCGTCGGGACCGCGGCCATGCTGTGGGTCGGGGGGCACATCATCCTGGTGGGCACCGAGGAGCTCGGCTGGCACGGTCTCTACGACGTCGTCCACCACCTGGAGGAGGCCGCGCACGACGCGACCGGCGCGCTCGGCGGGGTCGTGGGCTGGCTGGTCAACACGCTCGCCAGCGCGCTGCTCGGCCTGGTCGTCGGGGCGCTCGTCGTGCTGGTCATGAACCTGACGGTGCACCGCGACAAGTCGGGCGCCGGCGCCCACTGAACAAGTCCACCCCCTGCCCCCACCGCTCGCCCGCTCCCGGCGGGCCCCTGCAGGGGGCCGGGGTGGCTGCCGCTGCGCGAGCCCCGGGACGGGGCGGGGGGAGACTGACCGCATGCACGTGGTGGGGATCGATCGCACGCTGCTGTCGCCGGAGCGCCGCCGGGCCGACCGCGCCCGGCTGGCCGAGGAGGTGGTCGACGTCCTGGTGATCGGGGGCGGCGTCACCGGCGCCGGGGCCGCCCTGGACGCGGCCAGCCGGGGGCTGTCGGTCGGGCTGCTCGAGGCCCGGGACTGGGCCGCGGGCACCTCCAGCCGGTCGAGCAAGCTCATCCACGGCGGCCTGCGCTACCTGGAGCAGCTGGCCTTCCCGCTGGTCCGCGAGGCGCTCAAGGAGCGGGCCCGGCTGATCCGCACCATCGCCCCGCACCTGGTGCGCCCCCTGCCGTTCCTGCTGCCGCTGACCGCGCCGGTGTGGCAACGCGCCTACTACGGCGCCGGGGTGGCGCTGTACGACCTGCTCGGGGCGGCGTTCGTCCGCGACCGCGACATCCCGCGCCACCGGCACCTGTCGCGGCGGGCCGCGCTGGCGGCGTTCCCGGCGCTGCGCCGCGACGTCGTCCGCGGCGCGATCCGGTACTGGGACGCCCAGGTCGACGACGCCCGGCACACCCTGGCCGTCGTGCGCACCGCCGCCGGGTACGGCGCCGCCGCGCTGTCCAGCGCCCGGGTCGTCGGCCTGCTCCGGGACGGGGACGCGCCGGACGCCGCCGTCGTCGGGGTGCGGGTGGCCGACCTGGCCGACGGGTCGACCTTCACCGTCCGGGCCCGCAGCGTCATCGCGGCCACCGGGGTGTGGAGCGACGACGTCGGCCGGATGCTGGGCGCGTCGGCGCCGAGCCTGCGGGTGCGGGCGTCCAAGGGCGTGCACCTGGTGGTGCCGCGGGCGGCGATCGAGGGCGGGGACCTCGACCCCGACGGGCTGATCCTGCGCACGCCCACCAGCGTGCTGTTCGTGATCCCCTGGCGGGAGCACTGGATCGTCGGCACCACCGACACCCCGTGGCGGCTGGACCGCGACCACCCCGCCGCCAGCAGCGCCGACATCGACTACCTGCTCGACCAGGTCAACCGGGTGCTGGCCCGCCCGCTCACCACCGAGGACGTGGTCGGGGTGTACGCGGGGCTGCGGCCGCTGCTGGCGGGGGAGTCCGACGACACCAGCCGGCTCTCCCGGGAGCACGCCGTCGTCACCCCCGTGCCCGGGCTGGTGCTGGTCGCCGGCGGGAAGTACACGACCTACCGGGTGATGGCGGCCGACGCCGTCGACGCCGCCGCCCGGTGGCTGCCCGGCGCCCCGGGGTCGCGCACCGCCGAGCTGCCGCTGGTCGGCGCGCGCGGCTGGGCGGCGGTGCGGGGGCGCGCGGCCGAGCTGGCGGCCGTGCACGGGCTGGCCGAGGAGGTCGTCGCCCGGCTGCTCGAGCGCCACGGCGACCAGGTGGAGGCCGTCCTCGGCCTGGTGCGCGCGGACCCGGCGCTGGGCCGGCCGCTGGCCGGCGCGCCCCGGCACCTGGCGGCGGAGGTCGTGCACGCGGTCACCGCCGAGGGCGCCCTGCACCTCGACGACGTGCTCACCCGGCGCATGCGCGTCTCGATCGAGACGCCGCACCGCGGGGTGGATTCGGCCGCCGAGGTCGCCGCCCTCATGGCGCCGGTGCTCGGCTGGGACCAGGAGCAGACCGCCCGGGAGGTCGCCCACTACGCAGCGCGGGTGGAGGCCGAGCGCGAGTCCCAGCGGATGCCCGACGACCGGACCGCGGATGCTGCCCGGCTGGGCGCCCCGGACGTGCGTGCCGCCGTCTGAGGTCGGTCCCAAGGGGTGAGGTCCGTTCCGCGAGGCGGAGGCGGCCCGTAACCTGCGCAGACGATGTGGCAGCTGAGCAACGGTGTCCGGTACTACCCCTGGGGTAGCCGCACCGTCATCCCCGAGCTCCTGGGCGATCCCGTGCCCGCGGACCGCCCGCACGCGGAGCTGTGGGTGGGCGCGCACCCCGACGAGCCCAGCACCCTCTCCGACGGGCGCCCGCTCGACAAGGCGATCGCCGAGGACCCCGACCGGCTGCTCGGCCCCGCCGTGGTGGAGCGGTTCGGGGCGCGGCTGCCCTTCCTGCTCAAGGTGCTGGCGGCCGACACGCCGCTGTCGCTGCAGGCGCACCCGACGACGGCGCAGGCGGAGGTGGGCTACGCGGCCGAGGAGGCCGCCGGCATCCCGCACGACGACCCGACCCGCACCTTCAAGGACCCCTTCCACAAGCCCGAGCTGCTGCTGGCGCTCACCACGTTCGAGGCGCTGTGCGGCTTCCGGCCGGTGGAGGAGTCGCTGCACTGCCTGGCCAAGCTCCAGGTGCCCGAGCTCAAGCCCACCATCGCCGCCCTGGCGCGCGGTGGCCTGCGGGCGGCGATCCCGCAGCTGCTGGCGCTGACCGGCGAGCGGCGCACCGAGCTGGTGCACGCCGTCGCCACCGCGGCCGCCCGGTTCGTGGCCGCGGCCGACCCCGAGTTCATCAACACCTACCGGTGGGCCGCGACGCTGGCCGAGACCTACCCCGGCGACCCCGGGGTCGTCATCTCGCTGATGTGCAACCACCTCAAGCTCGCGCCGGGGGAGGCGGTGTTCCTGCCCGCCGGCAACCTGCACGCCTACCTCTCCGGCGCCGGCGTCGAGGTCATGGCCAGCTCGGACAACGTGCTGCGCGGCGGGCTGACGGCCAAGCACGTGGACCTGGCGGCGCTGATCGAGGTCCTGGACTTCACCGACGGCAGGGTGCCGGTGATCCACCCGGTGCTCGGGCCGGGCGGGCTGCGCTACCCGGTGCCGGTGCAGGACTTCGACCTCACCCGCGTGCACCTCGACGAGCAGTCCGGCACGCTCACCACGCGCGGGCCGCAGCTGCTGCTGTGCACGGAGGGCACCGCGGTGCTGGCCTCGGTCGACGGCGAGCTGACCCTGGAGAAGGGGCGCGCGGCGTTCCTCCCCGCGGGCGAGCCGGTGACCGCCCGCGGCCCCGCCGTCCTCTACCGGGCCACGACCAACCTCAGCTGAGACCCCGGCCACCTGCGGCGTTGCGCCGCCGGGCCCGTGGCGCACCGGCCTAGCGTCGGGACGACCGCCGTCCGGCTGCTGGGGGAGTTCCGTGCACGTCCGACCCGGGTCCCGCGCCCGCCGGCTCGCCGGGATGGCGCTCGCGCTCGGCCTGCTGACGGGCTGCGAGCCGCTCGCCGCCGCCGGGGCCGGCGACGGCGCCGGGGCGACGGCCGACGCCCCCGCGCCGGCCGCGGGCTCCGCCCGGGCGGCGCTGGACGGGCTCGAGGTCAAGGGCCGCGCCCCGAAGACGGGCTACGACCGCGACGAGTTCGGCCACGGGTGGGTCGACACCGACCGGAACGGTTGCGACACCCGCAACGACGTCCTCGCCCGCGACCTGACGGGGGAGACGTTCGTCCCGGGCACCCGGGAGTGCGTCGTCGCCACCGGTACCCTCGCCGACCCGTACTCGGGCGGCACGATCGAGTTCCTGCGCGGCCAGGACACCAGCGACGACGTGCAGGTCGACCACGTCGTCGCGCTGTCGGACGCCTGGCAGAAGGGCGCGCAGGGCTGGGACGAGGAGCGCCGCGTCCGGTTCGCCAACGACCCGCTCAACCTGCTGGCCGTCGACGGTTCGCTCAACATGCAGAAGGGCGACGGCGACGCGGCGACGTGGCTGCCGCCGGCGACCGGCTACCGGTGCGCCTACGTGGCGCGGCAGGTCGCGGTGAAGGCCGGCTACGGGCTGTGGGTGACGCAGGCCGAGCGGGACGCCATGGCCGGGGTGCTCGCCGGTTGCCCCGAGGAGCCCCTGCCGGCGGGCGCCGCACCGCCCGACGCCGGGCCCGTCCCGGACGCGGCGGCCGCGCCGGCGCCGGCCTACGCGGACTGCGCCGCGGTCCGCGCGGCCGGGGCGGCACCGATCCACCGGGGCGAGCCGGGCTTCTCGGAGCGGTTCGACGGCGACGGCGACGGCGTCGGCTGCGAGGGCTGACCCGCCCGGGTGGTCGTCGGGCGACGGGGTGGCGGCGGCCGCCTATCCTGGGGAACGGCACGAGCCCCGCCGAAGCCTCGGCATGCTCGCTCTCCCCGGTCACGGGGATCGAAGCGACCCTGCATCCGACTGCATCGCCCGGCCAGCTGCCGGGCACCACCTGGAGCCTCCATGACCGCCAGCACCGGCACCCGCACGCTGACCACCCCGACCGGCGAGGCCGACTTCAAGGTCGCCGACCTCTCCCTGCACGGCTTCGGCCGCAAGGAGATCCGGCTCGCCGAGCACGAGATGCCCGGCCTCATGGCGCTGCGCGCCGAGTACGGCGACGCCCAGCCGCTGGCCGGCGCCCGCATCGCCGGTTCGCTGCACATGACGGTGCAGACCGCCGTCCTCATCGAGACGCTGACCGCGCTGGGCGCCGACGTGCGCTGGGTCAGCTGCAACATCTTCTCCACCCAGGACCACGCCGCCGCCGCGATCGTCGTCGGCGAGGGCACCCCCGAGCAGCCGGCCGGCGTGCCGGTCTTCGCCTGGAAGGGCGAGACGCTCGAGGAGTACTGGTGGTGCACCCAGCGCCTGTTCGAGTTCCGCGACGAGAGCGGCGAGGTCGTCGGCCCGAACATGCTGCTCGACGACGGCGGCGACGCCACCCTGCTGGTGCACCTGGGCACCCGCTTCGAGGCCGACGGCGTCGTCCCCGACACCACCGACGCCGACTCCGAGGAGTACGGCGTCATCCTCGACGTCCTCCGCGGCAGCCTGGCCTCCGACGCCGGGTACTGGACCCGCATCGGCCAGGGGATCACGGGCGTCACCGAGGAGACCACCACCGGCGTCATGCGCCTGTACGAGCTGGCCCGCGACGGCCGGCTGCTCTTCCCGGCGATCAACGTCAACGACTCGGTCACCAAGAGCAAGTTCGACAACCTCTACGGCTGCCGGCACTCGCTCATCGACGGCATCAACCGCGCCACCGACGTGATGATCGGCGGGAAGGTGGCCGTGGTCTGCGGCTACGGCGACGTCGGCAAGGGCTGCGCGGAGTCGCTGCGCGGCCAGGGCGCCCGGGTCATCGTCACCGAGATCGACCCGATCAACGCCCTGCAGGCGGCGATGCACGGCTACGAGGTGACCACGCTCGACGAGGTCATCGGCAAGGCCGACATCATCATCACGGCCACCGGCAACAAGGACATCATCACCGCCGAGCAGCTCGGCCGGACCAAGCACCAGGCGATCATCGGCAACATCGGGCACTTCGACAACGAGATCGACGTCGCCGGCCTGGCGCGCACCCCCGGCATCGAGCGCACGACGATCAAGCCGCAGGTGGACGAGTGGCGGTTCGCCGACGGCCACACGATCATCCTGCTCTCCGAGGGCCGGCTGCTGAACCTGGGCAACGCCACCGGGCACCCCAGCTTCGTCATGAGCGCCTCGTTCTCCAACCAGGTGCTCGCGCAGATCGAGCTGTGGAACAACCGCGCCGCCTACGAGGGGCAGACCCCCGGCGTCACCGTGCTGCCGAAGAAGCTCGACGAGCACGTGGCCCGGCTGCACCTCGATGCGCTCGGCGTGAAGCTGACCGAGCTCACCAAGGTGCAGGCCGACTACATCGGCGTCCCGGTCGAGGGCCCCTACAAGAGCGACCACTACCGCTACTGAGAAAGGACCCCGCTGCCCCCCACGGCACGCTTCGCGCGCCGTGGGGCCCTGCAGCGGGGCCGTTCCAGCACGTCACCAGCAGGGGCACAGGAAGCTCTACCTGCGTCTCGGGGGCCTGAGGCGCAGGTAACGCCTCCTATGCCCGCGGGCGGTCCGGGGCGTCACACGCGTCCCGGCAGCCACCCGCGCGGGTGGGGCGGGACCCCTCGACGCCCTGAACAGCGCAGAATGGTCGCCGTGCCACCTTCCGCTCCCCAGAACGGGCCCAGCCGCGGCCGTGTCCTCGTCGTCGACGACGACGCCGCCCTCGCCGAGATGCTCGGCATCGTGCTGCGGCGCGAGGGGTACGAACCCGCCTTCGTCTCCGACGGCAACCGCGCGGTCGGCGTCTTCCAGCAGACCCGGCCCGACCTGGTGCTGCTGGACCTGATGCTGCCCGGGCGCAACGGGCTGCAGATCTGCCAGGACATCCGCACCCAGTCCACGGTGCCCATCGTCATGCTCACCGCGAAGGGCGACACCATCGACGTCGTCCAGGGGCTCGAGGCCGGCGCCGACGACTACGTCACCAAGCCGTTCAAGCCGGTCGAGCTGGTCGCGCGCGTGCGGGCGCAGCTGCGCCGGGGGGAGACCGGGCAGGCGGAGAACCTCAGCATCGGTGACGTGCAGATCGACGTCCCGGCCCACCAGGTCAGCCGGGACGGCGTCCCCATCGCGCTGACGCCGCTGGAGTTCGACCTGCTGGTGGCCCTGGCCCGCAAGCCGCGCCAGGTGTTCACCCGGGAGCTGCTGCTCGAGCAGGTGTGGGGCTACCGGCACGCCGCCGACACCCGCCTGGTCAACGTGCACGTGCAGCGCCTGCGGGCCAAGGTCGAGAAGGACCCCGAGAAGCCCGAGGTCGTGCTGACCGTGCGCGGCGTCGGCTACAAGGCCGGGCCCCCGTGAGCGGAGGCGAGGCGAGCCTCACCGTGCGCGGCCTACCCGCATCCGTCGCCGGCCGGGTGACACTGGAGCGGTGACCGCCACCCGGACCCCCGCGACGGGCACGGGGGCCGACCAGCCCACCCCGGGGGGCGGTGGCCGGCCGGGCACCCGGGACGAGTTCGTCCGGCTGGGACGCGGGCTGCGCCGCCGGGCCGGGCGGGCGCGCCGCCGCACCAGGCGGGCCCTGCGCGAGCTCGGTGCCCGGACGGCGCAGGCCTGGCGCTCGTCGCTGCAGGTGCGCATCGGCGCCATCGCCATGCTGCTCGCCGGCACCGTGGTCGTGATCGTGAGCCTGGTGCTGTTCAGCCAGATCAAGGACCAGCTGCTCGACGTCAAGCGGCAGGCCGCGATCGACCAGGTGCAGGCCGGCGTGGTCTACGCGCAGAGCGAGGTGGCCGGCATCGCGACCGGGGACGCCGCCAGCGTCCGCGCCACCCTCGCCCGCACGGTGAACCAGCTGCTCGACCGCGGTGGCGCGGCCGGGGACTTCGACGTCGTGATGGTCTACCGCCCCTCCGGCGGCACGGAGATCCCCGCCACCAACCAGCGGCCGCTCACCGCCGCGCTGCCCCAGGAGCTGCGGGCCGCGGTGGACGCCGGCAACCAGGCGTCGAAGTACGACATGGTCCCCGGTGACGCGGGGGATCCCCGGCCCAGCCTCGTGGTGGGCGCCCCGGTGACCGGGGACGCGCAGGGGCCCGACCGGATCGAGCTCTACTACGTGTTCCCGCTGCAGCAGGAGCAGGAGAGCCTCGGCCTGATCCGCACCACGGTGCTCATCAGCGGCGTCGCGCTCACCCTGCTCGTGGTGGGCATCGGCGTCCTGGTCACCCGGCTGGTGGTCGACCCGGTGCGCCAGGCGGCCGGTACCGCGCAGCGGCTCGCCGAGGGGCAGCTCGAGGAGCGGATGGCGGTGCGCGGCGAGGACGACCTGGCGCGGCTGGCCACCAGCTTCAACGCGATGGCCGACAGCCTGCAGCGGCAGATCACCCAGCTGGAGGGGCTGTCCCAGCTCCAGCAGCGCTTCACCTCCGACGTGTCGCACGAGCTGCGCACCCCGCTGACCACCGTGCAGATGGCCGCGGAGGTGCTGCACGAGGCCCGGGAGGACTTCCCGGCGCACGTCGCCCGCTCCGCCGAGCTGCTGCGTGCCGAGCTCGACCGGTTCGAGGCGCTGCTCACCGACCTGCTGGAGATCAGCCGGTACGACGCCGGCGCCGCCGTGCTGGACTCGGCCCCGGCCGACATGGGGGCGCTGGTGGGGCGGGTCGTCGACGGGATGAGCGCGCTCGCCCAGCGGCACGCCTGCGAGCTGGTGGTCACCCGGCCGGAGGAGAGCGTCCTGGCCGAGGTCGACGTCCGCCGGGTCGAGCGGATCCTGCGCAACCTGGTCGGCAATGCGATCGAGCACGGCGCCGGGCACCCCGTGGAGATCACCCTGGCGGCCAACCGGTCGGCGGCCGCGGTGACCGTGCGCGACCACGGCGTGGGGCTGAGCCCCGGGGAGGCCCAGCACGTGTTCGACCGGTTCTGGCGGGCCGACCCCTCGCGGGTGCGCACCGTCGGCGGCAGCGGGCTGGGCCTGTCGATCAGCCTGGAGGACGCCCGCCTGCACGGCGGCTGGCTGCAGGTGTGGGGCCAGCCCGGCGCGGGCGCCCAGTTCCGGCTCACCCTGCCGCTGGTGGCCGGCACCGACCTGACCAGCTCGCCGCTGCCGCTGCGGCCGGTGAAGCTGCGTCGCCCGGGGGCGCTGCGGTGACCCGGCGCGCGCCCGTGGTGCTGGCGCTGCTCACCGCGGTGCTGACCCTGGTCTCCTGCTCCACCGTGCCCACCGACTCGGCCACGGTGCTGATCACCCAGGCGCCGGCCCGGGTGCCCGAGGCCGTCGGCATCGAGCCGGTCGCCCCGGTGGCGGGCGCCAGCGCCGAGGAGATCGTGCGCCAGTTCATCGACGCCGCCGCGAGCACCGTCCGGCGCCACCCGGTGGCCCGGCAGTACCTCGCGCCGGGGCCGGCCGAGACGTGGGCGGACGACAGCGGGATCAGCGTCATCGGCACCGACTACGCGGTGGTGACGACGGACGAGGGCGCGGTCACCGTGACCGCCAACCTGATCGGCACCGTCGACCCCCGCGGCGTGTTCACCGTGGCCGACCGGGGGGTCTTCAGCCGCGACTTCACCCTGGAGCAGGTCGACGGCGAGTGGCGGATCACCAACCCGCCCGACGGCCTGATCATGCTCGAGCCCGACTTCCGGCGGCTCTACGACCCGGTGGACGCCTACTTCCTCGACCCGACCTACTCCCGCGTGGTCCCCGACCCGCGCTACCTCATCCGCGGCGAGTCCCAGCCCACCGTGCTGGTGGAGCGCCTGATCACCGGGCCGTCGGCGGCGCTGGCCGCCGGCGTCGTCAACCCGCTGAGCGGTGTGGAGCTGACCTCGTCGGTCACCGTCGAGGGGCAGACCGCGACGGTGGAGCTCACCGGCCTGCCGGCGGAGCCCGCCCCGCTGCTCGCCGAGGTCTCCGCGCAGCTGGTGTGGAGCCTGCAGCAGCTGGTCCGCCCGCGGATCGTCAACGTCGTCGTCCTGCTCGACGGGGAGCCGATCACCCCCGACGGCGTCCCGCAGCAGCAGACGATCGAGGACTGGGCCTCCTTCGACCCGGATGCGGTCCCGGTGGACGGGGTCGGCCACTACATCGACGCCGGGGCCGTGGAGACGGTCCCGCGCGGCGACCCGGTCCCCGGCCCGGCCGGGGAGGGGCGCTACGGGCTGGAGAGCGCCGCCGTCGCGGCGGCCGGCGGCCAGTTGTCCTTCCTCACCGGCGTCCGCACCGACGAGGCGGGGGCGACCCTGCTCGCCGGCCCCTACGGCGGCGAGCTGGCCCAGGTGCTCAGCGGGGGCTCGATCAGCGCCCCCACCGTCGCCGCCACGCGCACCGAGGCGTGGGTGGTGCGGGACGGCACGGAGCTCGTCCGGGTGCCCGCCGGTGGGCCGCCGCAGCCGGTCACCGCCCCCACCCTCCCCGGGCTCGGCCGCGCCGACGTGCTGCAGCTCTCGCCCGACGGCGTGCGCGCCGCCGTCGTGGTCGAGGGGGCCCAGGGCCGCCGGGTGCACGTCGGCACCGTGGTCCGGTCCGCGGACGACGGCGCGGTGGTGCTGCGCGACCTCCGGGACGTGGCGCCCACCCTGACCGGGGTCATCGACGTCGGCTGGCGCGACAGCGGCAGCCTCATGGTGCTCGCGGGGGACGCGGGGGAGGAGCGCATCGTCCCGTACACGGTCGGCGTCGACGGGTGGGGGCTGTCCCCGGTCTCCACCTCCGGACTGCCCAGCCAGCCGACCGCGCTCGCGGTCGCCCCGTCGCGGCAGGCGCTGGTGAGCGCCGGTGCCACGATCTGGCAGCTCTCCGGCGGCCGGTGGGTGACCCTCGTCCGCGGCGCCGAGCCGCTGCCCGGGACGGCGCCCTTCTACCCGTCCTGAGCCGGGCGCCGTCCACAGGCGGAGGACCCGTCTCCTCAGGCCCCTCACGCTCGGCCCGAGCCTCCGGACGGGGCCATAGGGTGCCGTGGTGCTCAGCGCGACGATCGGCAGGGTGGGGGCGGCGCTGGCCGATCTCGTGCTGCCCCGCTGCTGCGCCGGGTGCGGGGCGCCGGGGGTGGTGCTGTGCCCCCGCTGCGCCCGGCTGCTGTCGACGCCGCACCTGGCCTCGCCCCGGCGGTTCCCGGCGGGCTTCCCCCCGACGGTCGCCGCCGCTGCCTACGCCGGGCCGGTCCGCCCCGTGGTCAACGCCTTCAAGGAGCAGGGGCGGGCGGAGCTCGCCGCGCCGCTGGGCACCGCGCTGGCCCTCGCCGTCGCCGCCGTCCGGCTGGGCGTGGACGGGCAGCCGCCGCTGCTGCTCGTGCCCGTCCCCGCGTCCCGCGCCGCCCTCCGGTCCCGGGGCCGGGACCACGTGCGCGAGCTGACCCGGCAGGCCGTGGCCGAGCTGCGGGCGGCCGGGGTGGTGGCCGGCGAGAGGCGGGTGCTGCGCCGCCGGGGCCGCGTCAGGGACTCCTCCGGGCTGTCCGCCGCCGAGCGACGGGCCAACCTGGCCGGCACGTTCGAGGTCGCCGGCCCGGGGGGACCCGCCGGTGCCCTGGTCGTGCTGGTGGACGACGTGGTCACCACCGGGGCCACGCTGACCGAGGCGGCGCGGGTGCTGGGAGCCGCCCCCGGAGCGGCCGGCCCGGTGGTCGCGGCGGTCGTCGCGGCCACCCCGCGGGCGCCGGCGGGGCCACCCGGGACGGGCCGGCCCGGCGACCTCGATCGACTGTCGCGGTCCCGTGGGAGGGACTAGCGTCGAAGCGACCGAAGCCCGTCCCCAACCGGGAGGTCTCATGGAGATCGTGGTCCGTGGTCGCAACGTCGAAGTCCCCGAGCACTACCGCCAACACGTCGAGGACAAGGTCGGGCAGCTGGAGCGCTTCGACGCCAAGCTGTCCCGCATCGACGTCGAGCTGTTCCACGAGAAGAACCCCCGCCAGTCGGCCAGCTGCCAGCGCGTGGAGATCACGCTGCGCGGCAAGGGTCCGGTGGTCCGCGCCGAGGCCGCGGGCCCGGACTTCTACGCGGCGCTCGACCTGGCCAGCGGGAAGCTGGACAACCGGCTGCGCCGGGCGGCGGACCGCCGCCGGGTGCACCACGGCCGCCGGACCCCCGACAGCGTGCGCCTGACCGGTGCCGCACCGGACACCGGCCACCCCGAGATGACCATCGAGCAGCAGCTCGAGCTCGACCGCGAGCTGGCCTCGGGACCGCACGTCACCGACCTCGACGAGCACCTGCCCGGGCAGATCGTCCGGGAGAAGCACCACCCGGCGACGCCGATGACCGTCGACCAGGCGCTCCACGAGATGGAGCTGGTCGGCCACGACTTCTTCCTGTTCCAGTGCGCCGACACCGGCCAGCCGACGGTCGTCTACCGCCGGCACGCCTACGACTACGGCCTCATCCGCCTCGCGCCCGTGTCGCAGGACGGCGGCGCCCCGGCGTCCGCGCCGGCCGCGGTCGCGCAACCGGCGAACGCCTGACCGGAGCGGGGCACGGCCGCCGGTCGTGCCCCGCTCCACCCCCGGTGAGCCGCGCTCGGTCGCGGGCGAGCCGCCCGAACAGCACCGCGTCGGTGCGGCTGCCGTCGCGCTGGTCCGGGCAGGCCCGCACCTCCGGGTCCTGCGAGCCTGCGAGCGGGGAGAGGGACGGGGTGTTCCCTCAGGCGTTGCCGAGGATGCGGTCCACCGAGATCTCGATGACCACCCGGGCCGGGTTCTCCCGGGGCCGGCGGTACCGCCGCGCGTACCGCTCGACGGCGTCGGCCACCGATGCGGCGTCGTCGCGCACGACCGCCGCCCCCTCCAGCGTGGCCCAGCGCCGCCCGTCGACCTGGCAGACGGCGACCCGCGCCTGCCCCGCCCGGACGTGCCGGGCCTTGGCGGAGGTGCCCGAGGTGATCACCCGGGCGGTGGCCGTCGCCGCGTCGTAGGTGACGCCGACCGGCACGACGTGCGGCGTGCCGTCGGGACGCAGCGTGGTCAGCGTCGCGAGGTGCCGCTCGGTGAGGAACTCCAGCAGTCCGGCGCCCGGGTCGGACGGATCGCGAGCCATCGCTGCAGCGTACGGATGCGACGCGTGGTGCCCCGGGCGGTCGCCACGTCCGCAGCCGTGGCCGGGCCGCCTACGCTGGGGTCGTGCTGTTCTCGAAGATCCTCCGTGCCGGTGAGGGCAAGCTCGTCCGACGCCTCGGCAGAATCGCCGACGCGGTGGAGTCGCTCGCCGACGACTACACCGACCTCACCGACGCGGAGCTGCGGGCGAAGACCGACGAGTTCAAGGAGCGCCACGCCGACGGCGAGTCCCTCGACGCGCTGCTGCCCGAGGCCTTCGCGGTCGTCCGCGAGGCGGCGACCCGCACCCTGGGGCAGCGGCACTTCCGCGTGCAGCTCATGGGCGGCGCCGCGCTGCACCTGGGCAACATCGCCGAGATGCGCACCGGTGAGGGCAAGACGCTCACCGGCGTCCTCCCCGCCTACCTCAACGCGCTGACCGGCAAGGGCGTGCACGTCGTCACGGTCAACGACTACCTGGCCAAGCGCGACGCCGAGTGGATGGGGCGGGTGCACCGCTTCCTGGGGCTGTCGGTCGGCAGCATCCTGTCGGGCCAGACGCCCGCCCAGCGTCGCGAGCTGTACGCCTGCGACATCACCTACGGCACGAACAACGAGTTCGGCTTCGACTACCTGCGCGACAACATGGCCTGGAGCAAGGCCGACCTGGTGCAGCGCGGGCACCACTTCGCGATCGTCGACGAGGTCGACTCCATCCTCATCGACGAGGCCCGCACCCCGCTGATCATCAGCGGCCCCGCGGAGACCAGCGCCAAGTGGTACGGCGAGTTCGCCCGCCTGGTCCCGATGATGAAGCGCGACGTCCACTACGAGGTGGAGGAGGACAAGCGCACCGTCGCCGTCACCGAGGAGGGCGTCGAGTTCGTCGAGGACCAGCTCGGCATCGACAACCTCTACGAGGCGGCCAACACCCCGCTGATCAGCTACCTGAACAACGCGCTGAAGGCCAAGGAGCTGTTCAAGAAGGACCAGCAGTACATCGTCAGCAACGGCGAGGTGCTCATCGTCGACGAGTTCACCGGGCGCGTGCTGGCCGGCCGCCGCTACAACGAGGGCATGCACCAGGCCATCGAGGCCAAGGAGAAGGTGAAGATCAAGGACGAGAACCAGACGCTCGCCACGATCACCCTCCAGAACTACTTCCGCCTCTACGAGAAGCTGTCGGGGATGACCGGCACGGCGCAGACCGAGGCCGCCGAGCTGCACCAGACCTACAAGCTGGGCGTCGTCCCCATCCCGACGAACCGGCCGATGGTCCGGCAGGACCGCTCCGACGTCATCTACAAGACGGAGAAGGCCAAGTTCGAGGCCGTCGTCGACGACATCGCGGAGCGGCACGAGGCCGGGCAGCCGGTGCTGGTCGGCACCGCGAGCGTCGAGAAGTCCGAGGTCCTCTCGAAGTTCCTGCTCCGGCGCGGCATCCCGCACGAGGTCCTGAACGCCAAGAACCACGCGCGCGAGGCGGCGATCGTCGCCCAGGCCGGCCGCCCCGGGGCGGTCACCGTGGCCACCAACATGGCCGGCCGCGGCACCGACATCCAGCTCGGCGGCAACGCCGAGTTCATCGCGGACGAGGCGCTGCGTGCCCGCGGGCTCTCCCCGGCGGAGACCCCGGAGGAGTACGAGGCGGCCTGGGACGAGGCGCTCGACGCCGCCAGGGCGCAGGTCAAGGCCGAGCACGAGGAGGTCACCGAGGCCGGGGGCCTGTACGTCCTCGGCACGGAGCGGCACGAGAGCCGGCGCATCGACAACCAGCTGCGCGGGCGGTCGGGCCGCCAGGGCGACCCGGGGGAGTCGCGGTTCTACCTCTCCCTGGGCGACGACCTCATGCGCCGGTTCAACGGCCCGATGCTCGAGTCGATGATGAACACCCTGCGGGTGCCCGACGACCAGCCGATCGAGTCCAAGATGGTCAGCCGGGCGATCCTCTCGGCGCAGACCCAGGTGGAGCAGCAGAACTTCGAGGTCCGGAAGAACGTCCTCAAGTACGACGAGGTGCTCAACCGCCAGCGCACCGTCATCTACGACGAGCGGCGCAAGGTGCTCGAGGGCGCCGACCTGCACGAGCAGGTGCGCTCGATGGTCGACGACGTGGTCTCCGCCTACGTGGACGGCGCCACCGAGACCGGGTACGCGGAGGACTGGGACCTCGACCAGCTGTGGACCGGCCTCAAGGCGCTGTACCCCGTCGGCTTCACCGTCGACGAGCTGATCGAGGAGAAGGCCGGCGGCGAGCAGCCCGACCTCTCCGCCGACGACCTCAAGACCGCGATGCTCGACGACGTCCACCGCGCCTACGAGGAGCGGGAGGCGGCCCTCGGGTCGGAGGTCATGCGCGAGCTGGAGCGGCGGGTGCTGCTCAGCGTGCTCGACCGCAAGTGGCGCGAGCACCTCTACGAGATGGACTACCTGCGGGCCGGCATCCACCTGCGCGCCATGGCCAACCGCGACCCCGTCGTGGAGTACCAGCGCGAGGGCTACGACATGTTCGTGGCGATGCTCGACGGCATCAAGGAGGAGTCCGTCGGGTTCCTGTTCAACCTCGAGGTGAAGACCAAGGACGAGCAGGACGCCGAGGCGAAGGCCAAGCAGGCCGAGGCCGAGGCCAAGGCCCTGGCCGCCGCGCAGGAGGGGACGGCCAAGGTGCTCGCCCGCCAGGCCGCCGCGGCGCGGGCGGCGGCCGGGACGGCGGCGGCCGCCACGGCCCGCCGGTCCGCCCCCGTCCCCGAGGCGCCGGCGGCGCCCGTGACCGGGACGGCAACCGCCCCCGCGGCGCCCGCTCCCGAGGCGCCGGCGGCCGAGGCCCCCGCTCCCGCGGCGCCCGCTCCCGCGACGCCCGCGGAGCCGGTGGCGGAGAGGGCCGCGCCCGAGCTCACCGTCAAGGGGCTCGACGAGCCGCGGCGCGCGCCGGAGAACCTCACCTACTCCGCGCCCAGCCTCGACGCCTCCCCGGCGGAGAGCGGTCGCGCCAAGGCGGCCAAGACGGCGACGGTCACCGGCACCAAGGAGACCCCGCGGAACGCACCGTGCCCCTGCGGCTCGGGCCGGAAGTACAAGCAGTGCCACGGAGCAGCCGGCAGCTGAGCGGGCTCCCGCCCCGCCGACGACGCCCCGCTGACCGACCGGTCGGCGGGGCGTCGTCGTGCACCGGTCAGCCGGCCGGTACCTCGGACGTTCCGTCGGCGAGGAGCGCCGCCCGGTGCAGGCCGTCGTGGCCGCGCCGGGCCTTGGCGGACAGGTAGGTGACGTTCGCGGGGGACACGTGCACACCGGTCGGGACCTGCTCCGCCACGGTGAGCCCGAGCCGGGTCAGCTGGGCCGCCTTGTCCGGGTTGTTGCTCAGCAGGGACAGCGCGGGCACGCCCAGGGCGTGCAGCATCTGGGCGGCGGCCGTGTAGTCCCGCTCGTCGGGTTGGTGACCGAGCGCGATGTTCGCCTCGTACGTGTCCAGACCGGTGTCCTGCAGCGCGTAGGCGTCGAGCTTGTCGTAGAGGCCGATGCCCCGCCCCTCCTGGCGGAGGTACAGCAGGTGACCGCCGGCCACCGTGATCCTCTCCACCGCCTCGCGCAGCTGGGGCCCGCAGTCGCAGCGCTGGCTGCCGAAGACGTCGCCGGTCAGGCACTCGCTGTGCAGCCGGACCAGCGGGACGGCGGCCGGCTCGCCGAGCGCGAGGGCCAGGTGCTCGCGACCGTCGACGAGGCCGTGGAAGCTGCTCACCACGGCCGTGGTGGCGTAGCCGTCGGGGAAGCGGAGGGGGACGCGCACCCGGGTGCGCAGCTGCGCCGCGGGCAGCGGCGCCGTCATCGGTCCTCTCCCGTGACGTGCTCGGCGCAGAAGCGGTCGGAGAGGGCGTAACGGAGCAGCGCCACGTCGCCGATCTGCGCGACCCCGGCCAGGGCCGCCCGGTGGTGGTCGCGCCACGGGAAGCAGCCGTCACCGACCAGCCGCGGCGCGCGGGAGTCGCCGACGAACAGGGGCGCCACCACGAGGTGCAGCTCGTCGGCCAGGTCCGCGGTGAGGAACTGGGTGAGCACCGTGCCGCCGCCCTCGACCATCACCCGGTCGACGCCGCGGGCGGAGAGGTCCTCCAGCACGGCCGCCGGGTCGACGTCCGCCGCCGGGCCCGTGTCGACGACGGTCGCGAACCCGCCGAGCCGCTGCCGGACGTCGCCGGCTGCCCCGGTGGGGCAGTAGACGATCTTCTCCGCGTCCCCCGTGGTGAAGAAGGCGGCCGAGGGTGGGAGCTCTCCCCGGCGGGTGAGCGTCACCTTGGCCGGGGACGCGGGCAGCCCGCGCCCCACCCGCTCGGCCCGCCGGGCGGCCGACCGGACCAGGAGCCGGGGGTTGTCGTTCCGGACCGTGGCGGCGCCGACCAGGATCGCGTCGCAGCGGGCTCGCTCCGCGTCGACCCGGTCGAAGTCGGCGTCGTTGGACAGGAGCAGCCTGGCGGCGTCCGTGCCGTCCAGGTACCCGTCGATCGACATGCCGCAGCTGAGCAGGGTGTAGGGCCGGTCAGCCATGCAGTGCACCGTCCTCTCGAGCCTCGTCCTGCACGTGGTCGTCCCCCGGCCGGCGCACCGTGGTGGGGGCGGTGCGCGGCCGTGGCGGGTGCCTCCGGTCGGCGACGAGGACGAGGACGCCGGGCAGCACCGACACCAGGACCAGCACGCCGAAGGCGGTGGCCACGCTCGCGCCGGCGGCGGCGCCCCAGCCGGCGGTCGCGAAGACCCACGCGGCCACGCCCTCCCGTGGTCCCCAGCCACCGACGTTGACCGGGATGGCCGCGGCCAGCAGGACGACGAGCGCCAGCGGGAGCAGCTGCGGGGGAGGGCCGTGCACGCCGGCGGCGTGGGCGGCGAGCAGGAAGGTGCCGAGGTAGCCGAGCACCGCGAGGACGGACGCGACGAGCACCGGCGGCCACGTGGAGGGCTGCAGCAGCGCCGTCCGGGCCTCGACCCGCACCGCGCGGGCCAAGCGGGCCAGGCGTACCGGGCCGCGCAGCGCCAGACCCCGCCCGGTGGCCAGCAGGACCCCCGCGGCCACGGCGCCGACGCCGGCTACCGCGAGGGCCGGCCCCCGCAGCGGCGAGGGGAACGTCGTCAGCACCGCCAGCGCCATCGCCACCTGGACGACCTGGCCCGCGACCCGTTCCCAGACCACGGCGCGCAGCGCGCGGCCCAGGTCGCCGACGTCGGCCCCGTGCCGCACGCCGCGGTAGACGTCCCCGACCACGCCGCCGGGGAGCAGGCTGTTGAGCAGCTGCCCCCGGTAGTAGGCGGCGACCGCCGCGCGCATCGGCAGCCCGACCCCGAGCGCCGCGGCCACGGCGCGCCAGCGCCAGGCCGAGCAGACCGTCGTGCCGGCGCCGATGGCGGCCGCCGCGAGCAGCGCCCCCGGACCCAGCCCGCGGATGCCGTCCAGGAACGGGTCCGCCCCCAGCCGCCAGACCAGGACGGCGAGGACCAGGACGCCGCCGAGGACGCGTGCCCTCGCCCACGCGCGTCCGCTCACCCCTCGGCCTCCGTCCGTCTCACCGGTCGACACGGATCGCCGGCGCATCCGGTTCAGCGCCCACCGCGGCCAGCACCTCGCGGACGCGCGTCCCCGTGGCCGGCCAGCGCTCCAGGGTCTCGCGCCGGAGCAGGGCGGCGTCCCGGAGGCGGTCGCGGAGCGCGCGGTCGGTGAGCCAGCGGGCGAGGGCGGCGCCGAGGGCCGCCGGGTGCGCCGGGGGTACGAGGAGACCGGGTGGCCCCGCGGCCGTGCGCCCGACCGACTCCGGGAGGCCGCCGACCCGGGTCGCGAGCACGGGCAGCCCGGCGGCCAGCGCCTCGGTGACCGCCATGCCGTAGGTCTCGGCCCGGGAGGGGACGACGAGCAGGTCGGCCTCCTGGTACGCGCGGCGCAGCGCCTCCCCGGTGCGGACGCCGGTCATCCGGACGCGGTCGCCGATCCCGGTGGCCGCGGCCCGGCGCACCAGCGCGGCGGCGAAGCGCGGGTCCCGGTCCCGGGAGCCGACCAGCGTGCAGCGCCAGGGGAGACCGGCGAGGTCCCCGAGGGCGGCGAGCAGCAGGTCCTGGCCCTTGACCGGCGCCAGCGTCCCGACGCACAGCAGCCGTCCGCCGCCGGCCGACCGGGGGCTCACGGGGGCCGGTCCGGTCCCGGGGCGGGCGACGTGCAGGCCGGCGGCGGCGAGGTGGTAGCGGTCGAGCAGGCGGCGCCGCGTCCAGTGGCTGGTGGTGATCACGGCCCGGGCGGCGGCGAGCACCGCCGCCTCGTCGTCGGCCCCGACGGCGTCGCCGCCGAAGACCATGTGCACCAGCACCACGAGCCGGAGGCGGCGGGAGCAGGGTACGAGCACGGTCCGGGCGGCGCAGGCGACCAGCCCGTCGGCGAGGACCAGGGCGCCGTCCGGCAGCGCGTCCAGCGCGCGCGCCAGGGCGGCCAGCGCCGGCGGGTCCGGTCGCGGCCACGACCCCCCGGCGGCGATCTCGGTGACCTGCCACCCGGCCCTGCGCAGGTCGTCGCAGACCTCGCGGTCGTAGCGGTTGCCGCCGCTGACCCGGGCGGGGTCGTCGATGCCCGCCGGCACGACGACGTGGACCCGGTTCACGCTGCGATGCGCACGCCCCTGTCCGCTCACAGCGGCCGTTCGTAGGTCGCCCACGCGACGTGCGACTCGTGCAGGGTGACGGCCAGGTCCGCCAGCGCCTGACCGCCGGACCCGAGCGCGCCCTGGTGGATCCGGTCCGCCAGCCGGTCGGCGATCACGCGGGCCAGCGCCTCGGTCGTGGTGTTCGTGCCGGCCAGCGCGGGGTCGTCGTCCAGGTTCCGGTAGGTCAGCTCGCCGAGCACCTCGTGCAGCAGCCCGGCGGCCGCGCCGATGTCCACGACCACGCCGTCGGCGTCGAGCTCCGCCCGGCGCAGGGTGGCGTCGACGACGTACGTGGCGCCGTGCAGCCGCTGGGCCGGTCCGAACACCTCGCCGGTGAAGCTGTGGGCGATCATCATGTGGTCGCGGACCGTCACACCGAACACGGGCTCACTCCTCGTCGTAGGCGATCGTGTGGCAGAGGGCCGGCAGCCGTCCGGCGGCGAGCTGCGCCATCACCTCGGGCAGGTCGTCGAACCGCGACTGCCCGGTGAGCAGCGCGTCGAAGGCGTCGTCCCGCAGCAGGTCGAGGGCCAGCGCGAGCCGGTCCCGGGTCGTCCGCGGGCCGCGTCGCACCGCCGCCACGACCCCGACCTGGCTGGCGCGCAGCTGCAGCCGCCGGGAGTGGAACGCGCCGCCGAGCGACAGCGCCACCTCCCGGTCTCCGTACCAGCTCAGCTCCAGGACGGTGCCCTCGGCCCGGAGCAGGTCGATCGACAGCTGGAGCCCCGCGGCGGTCGCGCTCGCGTGCACCACGAGGTCGCGCCCGCCCGAGGCGCCGGCCGGCGCGGCGAAGCGGACCCCGAGCCGTCCGGCCACCGGTGCGCGGGCGTCGTCGACGTCGACCAGTTCGACGTCGGTGGCCGGGAATCGCGCCAGCAGCCGCGCGACGCAGCAGCCGATCATGCCGGCGCCCACGACGGTGACCCGGTCACCGAGCAGCGGTGGCGCGTCCCAGAGGGCGTTGAGCGCGGTCTCGACCGTGCCGGCCAGCACGGCCCGCCGGGGCGGGACGCCGTCGGGCACCGGGACGACGGCGTCGGCGGGGACCACGTAGACCGTCTGGTGCGGGTGCAGGCAGAAGACGGTGCGCCCGAGAAGCGGGGCGGGGCCGTGCTCCACGACGCCCACGCTCAGGTACCCGTACTGCAGCGGCCCGGGGAAGTCCCCGACCTGGAACGGCGCCCGCATGGCCTCGCGCTGGTGCTCGGGCACCTCCCCCCGGAAGACGAGGGTCTCCGTGCCCCGGCTGATCCCGGAGTGGAGCGCCCGGACGACGACCTCGTCCGGTCCCGGCTCGCGCAGCCGGGCGGCCCGGATCTCCCCGGCGCCCGGCCCGCGCAGCCAGAAGGCCCGCGCCGTCGGGGCGCTCACCGCACCGGCCCTTCGGCGCGGACGCCCGGGGCCGCGCCGAAGGCATCCAGGAAGCGGTCGCGGAAGGCGTCCATGGGCCACACGGGCGCGGTCGGGCCGGGTAGCAGCCCGGTCTGCCAGTCCCAGGCGGAGATGCCCTCCAGCACGGCCGGGTCCGAGGTCACCAGGGAGACGAGCACCTCGCGGCCGGCGTCGGGGGCGCTGATCGCCGTCGGGGGCTGGTGGTCGCCGACCACGACGAGGACGAGGTCGGGGTCGTCCAGGCGGGCCACCCAGGAGATCAGCGCCTCGAGGGAGTACTGGATCGACTGGGCGTAGAGCCGGCGGACGGTCTCGGGATCGCGCCAGGCCTCCTCCGGCGACAGGCCCTGCGCGACCATGCCCTCGAAGACGACCGAGCCGTCGCCGAGCTCGTCCCACGGCACCATCGCGGGCAGGGGCGTCCACGGCTGGTGGGAGGAGACGAGGTCGATCTGCGCCATCACCGGGGCGTGCCCCGGCCGCAGCTCGAGCCGCTCGAAGGCGGCCAGGGTGTACTGGTCGGGCACCCGGGCCCAGCTGAAGGCCGGACCCCGGTACCCCAGGCCGTTCCGGTCGTAGACGCGGTCGTAGCCGTAGAACGACGTGCCCTCGGGCCACGGCCCGTCGTGGGCGGGGTTGACACCGACGGTCCGCCAGCCGGCGGCGCCGAAGGCGCTGCTGAGCGTGCGCCGGTCGCTGGCCATGAGCCGGTCGTAGCGCGGCTGGCCGTCGATCCACAGCCCGGACTGCAGGGTCGCGTGGGCGAGCCAGCTGTAGCCGCCGTACGTCGGCGAGTCGAGGAAGGCGCTGCGCGCCTCGAACCCGGCGCGCTCCAGCCGGGTCGTGCCGGTGCGCAGCACGGACGTGACACCGGGAGCGACCACCGGGTCCTCGACGGCGACCCGGCCGTAGCTCTCGACGAAGGCGATGACGACGTCCTTCCCGCGCAGCGCGGCGAGCAGCCCCGGCCCGCTCGCCGCACCCGTGCGCGGGTCGGCGGAGCGGACCTCCGTGTCGAAGCGTTCCTGGTCCGCGAGCGCCCGCCCGACGTCCCTCCCGTGCGCGAGGGCCAGCCCGGCGGCGCTGGTCGAGGCCACGGGGCCGGCGGGGGTGAGCTGCAGCGACAGCGCGGCGCAGACCGCCCACACCAGGCCGAGGGCCGCGAGTCCCCGGGCCGATCGGCCCCGGTGCCGGGCGGCGCCGCCGGTGAGCCGGATCGTCGACGCGACGACGAGGGCGATCGCCAGGACGAGGGCGAGCGCGGCCAGGCCGAGGACGACCAGGGTCGCCGCCTCACCGACCGAGTCCTGCACCACCTCGACGGCCGGGACGAACGCGCCGTGGTCGAGCACCGGGTTGAACGGCCGGCCGATCTGGGCGGTGAAGCCGGTGTCGAGCAGCTTGACGACCGCGAGCACGGCGAGGGCGACGCCCGCGGCCGTTGCCACGACCCGCCGGGGACGCGGCGGCAGCACGAGCCCGAGGGCCACCAGGGCGAGCCCCTCCAGCGGGATGCGGGCGAAGGAGCCCGGGGTGAGCTGGTCCAGTCGAGGGGGTGCGACGAGGACCGCCCACACGACCCCGGCCGCGACGACGGCGGTGGTGGACCGCAGCGCCCGGCGGGTGCGCGGTCCGGCGCCGGTGCGGTACAGCCAGACGACGCTGCGGCCGAACGACTCGGCCAGGAGCAGCAGCACCACCCCGACCGCCACCGTGCCGACCGGGTGGGGCAGCACGCCGGAGACCGCGACGGTGAGGACGACGCCCGAAGCAGCGGCGACGACCTTGCCCCAGTACCGGGGCGGCAGCGGCGCGGCCAGCCACGGGAGGACCCACCCCGCTCCCAGGAAGACGTACCGGGCGGCGCCGATCGCCAGCACCCACGCGCCGTGGTCCCGGGCGACCGCGATGCTCAGGACGAGGATGAGGAAGGCGTCGACCTCGCCGTCCAGCCGGGCCCCGAACGGCGTGGCGGTGCCGGTGCGGCGGGCGACCCGGCCGTCCACGTTGTCGAGCACAAGCGCGACGGAGGAGAGGACGACGACCGCGGTGACCGGCAGCGGCCGGTCGGCGGAGCCCGCGACGAGCGCGGCGACCCCGGCGGTCAGCACCGCCCGCCCCAGCGTCACCCGGTCCGGCGGGAGGACGGGATCCCCGCGGCGGGCCCGGCCGACGACCAGCAGCGCGGTCGCGGCCCAGCCGGAGACCAGCCCGACCGACCAGCCCGCGGCGTCGAGCCCGACGGCCAGCGACAGGACCCCGAGCAGGGCAGCGGTGCCGAGCGCGCCGAGGGCCGTCTCGAGCCGGGCAACGCGCATCGCACCTCCGTCCCGGATCCGTGGCGGCCTCTGCGAGGGACCACGGATGCGGGCGCGCGCCGGTTCAGCCGGGGACGGCCGGCCGGGCGGGGGACCGCCCGGCGAGGTCGAGCTGGTGCGCCAGGTAGACGAGCTCGCCCCCGGCGAGCTGGGCCCGGCGGGTCGCCAGCCAGTCCGCGAGGCCGGCAGGTGCGGTGGGGCCGGTCAGGGCCTCCTCCACCGTCTGCAGGATGGCCTCGAGGAACCAGGCCTCGTCTCCCGGGTACGAGCCGTCCGGGCCCGGGTGCACGACCCAGTCGGAGGCGCCCACCGAGCAGGCCGGGGCGCCGGCGTCCCGGAGCTGGTGGAAGAGGTGCCGGCCGGTGCGGCTGTCGCCGGCCGGGCGGCCGAAGCGGACGCGCTGGTCCATGGTGCGGTGGTACGCCGTCAGGACGTCGTCGTCAGCCGGGTGGTCGGGCTGGAAGACCGTCTCGCCGTCGAAGTTCACGGTGAACCAGTAGGCGCCGCCCGGCACCACCAGCCGGAGGAGCCCGGGCAGGACGGCGGGCACGTCGACCAGGTCGAGGACGGCGTTGGCGATCAGCAGGTCGGCCGGCTCCCCGCCGCCGGAGGCCAGGTGGTCGCCGATCTCCGCCTCCACCAGGCGCACCCGCAGCTCGCCGAGCCGCACCCCGTCGGGCAGCAGCTCGGTGCCGACGCCCCGGTCGGCCGCCCAGGCGCAGAGCCAGCCGCGGGAGTCCCGCAGCAGCTGTGGGTCGACGTCCAGGAGGACGTACTCGCCCGAGCTGAGCACCTGCCGCTCGAGCAGCCGCGCCACCATCGTCCCGAGCCCGGCGCCGATCTCCACGACCCGGCAGGCGCCCGGCGGCACCAGGCGCCGGAGGTCGGCCAGCACCCGGGAGTTGAGGGCGCGGTCGTCCACGGTCTTCTTGGCCGCCAGGTAGCGGGTGTAGGGGTAGGTCACCGCTTCTCCGCCACCAGCGCGAACTTGCGCACCCGCCCGGACCCGAGCCAGTCGGCCCACGCCCGGTGGGCGCGGAGCAGGTCGGCCAGGGCGGCGCTGTCGAGGGCCGCCGAGATCCCGGCCGCATCCGCCTCGTACGACCGCAGCAGCGCCGTCGCCGTCTCGGCGTGGGCCGCCGTCCACTCCTCCTGCCAGGTGACGGCCAGGCCGGCCGCCCGCAGCAGGCCGGTCAGCTCGGCGAGGCCGATCGGCCAGACGGTGTCGGCCTGCGGCATCCGGGCCCGCTCGACCGGGGTGAGCGGCGGGCCCTCCTCGACGGTGCAGGCGAAACGGCCTCCCGCCGGCAGGACGCCGGCGACCGCCTCGACGAGGGGCGCCTTGTCGCGGAAGGCCAGCATCGTCTCCAGGAGCAGGACGACGTCGAAGCGGTCGTCGGGCAGCGGGGGGACGTGCGCCTGCTCGAACCGGCACGGCAACCCGCCGGCCAGGCCGCGGGCGATCCCCACGGCGCCCGCGGAGCTGTCCACGCCCAGGTAGCGGCACCCGGACTCCGCGGTGATCATCCGCCCCGGCCCGGCGACCCCGCAGCAGAGGTCGAGCACCGAGACGCCGGGGCCGATGCCTGCCCGGCGGGCCAGGGCACGGATCTCGCCGGCCCGCATGAAGCTCTCCTGGCCCACGAACTCCCCGCGGGCGTGCGCGACCTCGCCGGCCCGCCACAGCGCGGTCCGGGACGGAGCCGGCTCGTCCGGCCGCACGGGGCGCTCACCCACCCCGCGGGTCGGAGGAGGGTGCGCGGCCGCGGGTCGGCGGCGGGCACGGTGGGGCGGTCCGTGGTCTGCTCTGCACCTGGCCTCCGCTCCGGTCTACCGGGGGGCACGGGGCGGCGGCGGGGACGGTTCACCCGCTCGGGGCGCAGGCTGAACCGGGGGCCCCGGACGCACGTTCACGAGGACGTGACGACGATGCGGACGACGCCCCGGGGCACCCGCGGCGCCGGCCTGCCCGGGGGCCCCGGGCTCCGGGGCCCCGGCCGGGTCCGGCAGCCGCGAGCCGGAGTATCGACAGCGACGGCGGTGAGCCGGATGCTCCTCGGGGTGAGCCGATCCAGGGTGCCGGAGACGGCCGACGAGGCGCTGCTGCGCCGGCTCTGGGACGAGCACGCCGGCCCGCTGCTGGGTTTCGTCATCCGGCTCAACGGCGGTGACCGCGGTGCCGCGGAGGACGTGGTGCAGGAGACCCTGCTGCAGGCCTGGCGCCACCCGGAGGTGATGGACCCGGCGCGCGGGCCGCTGCGCCCGTGGCTGTTCACCGTCGCCCGTCGGCTGGTCGTCGACCGCCACCGGGCGCGCCTGGCCCGCCCCGCCGAGGTCGACGACACCGCCCTCCCGCACCTGGCCGCGGACGACGGCGTGGACGCCGCCCTGGACCGCTGGCTGGTCGCCGACGCGCTGTCGGCGCTGACCCCGGCCCACCGCGAGGTGCTGCTCCACACCTACTACGCCGGGCGTACCGTCGCCGAGGCGGCCGTCGTCCTCGGCGTGCCACCCGGAACGGTGAAGTCGCGGGTCTTCTACGCCCTCAGGGCGCTGAAGCTCGTCCTCGAGGAGCGGGGTGTCACGACGTGAGCTGCCCGCGGGAGGTCGACGTCGGCGCCTACCTCCTCGACGCCCTGGAGCCGGACGAGCGGATGGGCATGGCGGCCCACCTGCGCGGCTGCCCCGTGTGCAGCGGGGCGCTCGGCGAGCTGGGCGGCCTGCCGCCGCTGCTGGCCGCGGTCCGGCCCGGGGACGTGCACGCGGAGGCCCCGGTCCCGAGCGAGGTCTCCTTCCAGCGGTTGCGCCGCTCGGCGGTGCCCCTGCGCCCGGCCCGCCTGCGCCACCGCAGGCTCCTCGCCGGGGCGGTCGCGGCGGTGGTGGTGGTCGGCGGGGGCATCGGCGCCGGTGTGGTCCTGACCTCCGGGCCGGCCGAGCCGGCGACGATGCAGGGCAGCGCGGGCGAGCTGCACGCCTGGGCGACGGTCGCCGCCGAGGGGAACGGGTCGAGCATCTCGCTGACCACGGAGGGCCTCCCGCGCGGGACGACCTGCTGGCTGGTGGCGGTGGGCCGGGACGGCGAGCGGCACCGCACCCGGAGCTGGACCACCGGACGGGAGGGCGAGCTCTCCTGGACCGGCACGATCGCGCTCGCACCCGAGCAGCTGGCCCGGCTCGAGCTCGTGGGTGGCGACGGGCGCACGCTGGTCACCCTGCCCGGCTGACCGGCGCGGTCCGCCGGCCGGTCAGCCGATCTGCAGAGCGGTGCAGCGCCACCGGCCGTCCATGCCCTCCAGGCGCGCGGCGACGGCGTGCGCGCGCCCGCCGCGGTGGGCGACGGCGCTGATCTCCGCCACGCCGTCCACCGGCTCGCAGACGCGCACCGGACCGACCACCACCGGCGCGCTGCCCCCGGCGCACCACCGCGGCCGGCGCCCGGCCGCGAGCGCGGCGTAGACGCCCGTCGAGGTCAGCGGCTGCAGCTGGGCCAGCGGGCGGCGGCCGGCGAACGCCTCGAGCGCGGTGGTGACCAGCCGCCGCGCCGCCGCGCCCGCGGGCGGCAGGCCGGCCCGGCCGGTCAGCACCGGCCCGAACTCGTCGTGCGCGAGGGCAGGGGAGGCGGCCCCCGGCCGCGGCCCCGGGGGGAGCTGCGGCAGGGGGAGCGCCCGGTCGGGGTGCACCAGGCGCAGCGCGGGCCGCAGCCCGCCCGGCGGCCGCGGGGTGGGGACGACGGTCAGCTGCAGGGGCGCGAGGGTGGTGCGGGACGGTGCGGTCATCGATGACTCCCGGGTTCGGCGGTGGGGGACGGGCGGGTCACGGCAGGGCCGG
>NZ_SSXB01000027.1:0-46373 GCF_021698995.1 Blastococcus sp. KM273129
CCCACCGGGCTACCGCGTCCTCACCACACCACCCCAACCACCACCGGACCCGGCCGACCGGACACCCGATCCCGACGACGACCCACCACCCTTCTGACCCACCCGGTCAGCGCGACCCGAGCCGTGCTGACCGGGTGGGCGGGGCCCGCGGTTGCCGGCATGCAGGCCGAGCAGGCGACGAGGCCTACCCCCAGTAGAGCCGGAAGCCCACGCGTCGCCGGCCGTCCTCGGTCAACGTGGACATGTCGACGATCTGCCGGGCCTGCACGTCAACCGGGTCGTCCGAGAGGAGTTCCAGGTAGCGCCGGTGCTCGGCCAGCGACGCGACCGCCGTCTCGACCTGGTCGCTGACGTCCACCTCGTGCGGCGGGTCGGTCAGCTCGCCGACCGCGATGTACTGGACGCCGGACCACCGCTCCTCGGTGAGCTCCGGGAAGATCCACTCGTTGCCCGCATCGGCGACGGCGTCCAGCACCGACTGCCCGAGGGCCTGGTGGTCGGCGGAGTTGAGGTAGGCCGGTGACACCCCCGGCGGGGTCCACGTCGGCCCGAAGTACCCGGTGACGACGAGCTCGGGCCGGTGCCGCCGGATGGCCGCGGCGAGATCGCGGCGCAGCTCGGGCCCGGCGACCAGCACGCCGTCCCGGTGGTCGAGGAACTCCACCTCGGTGACCCCGACGACCGCCGCCGACCGCCGCTCCTCCTGCTCGCGGATCGGCCCTGCCTCCGCCGGTGGGACGCCGGCCATCCCCGCCTCGCCGCGGGTAGCCAGGAGGTAGTGCACCTCCTTGCCCCCGGCCGTCCAGGTGGCGACGGCGGCGGCGAGGCCGTACTCGATGTCGTCGGGGTGGGCGGCCACGACGAGGGCGCGCTGCCAGTCGTCGGGCATGCGGGTGGGCGGCATGTGCCGAGTCTGCCCCCGGGTCAGCGTCCGCGGGCCACCCGGAACGCTGCCGCCACCAGCGGGACCTGCAGGGGCAGCCGCACCGCGGCCGCGGCCAGCACCGGCGGTCTCCCGCGCCCGAGCCGCAGGTGGTGCAGGTGCGCGGGCACGAACGCCACCAGCAGCGCCGCGGCCGCCCAGCCACCGGCCCGCCGGCTGCGCGGGGCGGCGAGGAGGGCCGCGGTGCCGATCTCGGCGGCCCCGCTGGCCAGCACCCAGGCGCGCGCCTGCCCGAGCTCCGGCGGCACCAGCCACTCGTACGTGCGCGGGCGCACCAGGTGCAGCACCCCCGACCCGCCCAGCAGGACTGCCAGCCACGTCGCGCTCCCCGGCTTCCGCACCCGACCACCGTAGGGTGACCCGCCGTGAGCGCCGTCGACCTGCTGGTGGTGGCCGGCGTGGCCCTCCTCGCCGGGGGCGTGAACTCCGTCGCCGGTGGCGGGTCGTTGATCCTCTTCCCCACGCTGGTGGCGCTCGGGCTGGGCACCGTCGAGGCAAACGTGACCAACTCCGTCGCCCAGTGGCCCGGCTACCTCGGCGGCGTGGTGGGCTTCCGCCGCGAGTACCGGGGGCAGTTCCGGCGGCTGCTGCTGTTCTCGCTGGTCGCCGTCGTCGGCGGGACGATCGGCAGCATCCTGCTGCTGGTCCTGCCGTCGTCCGCGTTCGACGTGGTCGTTCCCCTGCTGGTGCTGCTGGCCAGCCTGCTGCTGGCCGTGCAGCAGGTCCTCACGAGGAAGCTGGGCGTCCGCCCCGGGGGTGACGGGACGCACAACCCCTGGTGGCTCTACCTCGCCCTGCTCGCCGCGACGATCTACGGGGGCTACTTCGGCGGTGCGCTGGGCGTGATCCTGGTCGCCGTCCTCGGCCTGGGGCTGGGGCGGCTCAAGCTGGCCAACGCCCTGAAGTCGGCGCTCTCCGCGGTCACCGCCACGGTCACCCTCGTCGTCTTCGGCCTCTTCGGCGACGTGCACTGGGTGGCGGTGGCCGTGGCCGCCCCGGCCGGTCTCGTCGGCGGGTTCCTCGGGGCCCGGATCGCCACCCGCATCCCCGTCACGCCGCTGCGCGCGTTCATCGTCGTCTTCGGGCTCGCCGTCTCGGTCTACCTGTTCCTCCGCATCTGACCCGGCCGCCGCCCGGCAACGCCGGCCCGCCGGCGCCCGGGACCTCAGCGCAGGTGCGCGGTGTCGTTCAGCAGCCGCACCGACGAGCGCCCGTCGGAGGACCAGGTCACGGTGCACAGCGACGCCGCCTCCAGGAACACCCGGTGGACGACGTCGTCGCCCGCACCGAGCCCGGCGGCGAGCAGCAGCTTGATCGGCGTGACGTGGCTGACGACCAGGACGGTCCGCCCCGCGTGCCGGCTGAGGACCCGCTGCCGCGCGGCGGCCACCCGGCGGGCGACGTCGGCGATCGACTCCCCACCGGGAGCGGCCACCGTCACGTCGGCCATGAACCGGCGCACGCCCAGGGGGTGCCGGGCCCGCGCCTCGTCGGCGGTGAGCCCCTCGAGGTCGCCGAAGTCCAGCTCGACCAGGTCGTCGTCGAACTCGACCAGGAGGCCCAGCCGCGCGGCCACGATCTCGGCGGTCTCCCGGGTGCGGCGCAGCGGCGAGGCGACGACGACGTCGATGCCGAGCTGCGCGGCCCGCTCCCCCGCCGCCTCCGCCTCGGCCCGGCCGGTCCGCGACAGCGGCAGCTCGTTGCGGCCGCTGAACCGGCGCTCGGGGGTGTGCTCGGTCTGCCCGTGGCGCAGCAGGTGCGTGACGGTGGTGACGACGGGCGCCGGCTCCGCGGTCGGCTGGACGTCGTCCTCGCTCACGGTGGGCTCCGCGGCGGCGTCCCGGTGCACCGGCCGGCCGTCCATCGCGCTGTTGGCCAGGGCGTCGGCGGCGCCGTTCTGCGCGCGCGGCACCCACGTGTAGCGGACGCCGCCCAGCTTCCGGGCGATCGCGCGGGCCTGCAACGCCAGCTGCTGCATGTCGGGGTGCTTGATCTTCCAGCGCCCCGACATCTGCTCGACGACCAGCTTGGAGTCCATGCGCACCTCGACCTCGGCCGAGGCGTCGAGGTCCAGCGCCGCCTGCAGCCCGGCGACCAGCCCGCCGTACTCGGCGACGTTGTTGGTCGCGCGGCCCACCGACGCGGCGCGCTCGGCCAGCACCCGCCCGGTGTCCGCGTCCCGCACGAGGGCGCCGTAGCCGGCCGGCCCCGGGTTGCCCCGCGAACCGCCGTCGGCCTCCACGACGAACCGGCGGCTCACAGGCCGCTCTCGGCGGTGCGGACCAGGATCCGCCCGCAGTTCTCGCACCGGACCACCTCGTGCGGGTCGGCGTTGCGGACCGCCGCCAGCTCCCGGCCGTTGAGCTCGATGCGGCACCCCTGGCACTGGCGGGCGCGGAGCATCGCCGCGCCGGTCGTGCCGGTCTGCGCGCGCACCCGGTCGTACAGCGCCAGCAGCGGCGCGGGCAGGCCACCGGCGACCGCGGCGCGGGCGCTCTCGTGCCGGCTGGTGCCGTCGGCGATGTCGGCGAGCGCGTCGTCGCGCAGCTGCTGGGCACGCTCCAGCTCGCCGCGCGCCTGCTCCCGCGCCTCCTGGGCCGCCCGCAGCGTCGCCTCGGCGGTCTCCAGCCGCTCCATCAGCTCGAGCTCCTGGTCCTCCAGGGTCGACTGCCGCCGGGCCAGCGACTCCAGCTCCAGCTGCAGGCTCGTCGTCTCCCGGGCGGTGACCCCGCCGGCGTCCAGGCGCTGCTGGTCGCGCGCCGCGCGCTGCCGGACCGTCTCGACGTCGGCCTCCAGGCGGGCGACCTCGCGCTGCAGGTCGCGCACCTCGGTCTCGGCCCGGACGACGTCGTCGGCGAGCGTCCGCTCGGTCTCCGCCGCGGCCTCCGCGGCCGCCGCCTCCGGCAGGGTCCGGCGCCGGTGGGCGAGCTGGGTCAGCGCGACGTCCTCCGCCGCGAGCTCCAGGAGCTTCTGCTGCTCGAAATGGTCCACCTTCACGAGGTCAACCTACCTGCGGCCCGGTCAGCGCAACGCCAGCTCGGCCTCCACCGCGGCGACGGCGGCCCCCGGCTCGGGCAACCCGCCCGAGGCGACCACCACGCCGTCCACGACGAGGGACTCCACGGCCATGCCCGCGCGCACCGAGCGGCGCAGCGCGGCACCCCGCAACCCGCGGCGGCGCCCGGCCCGGACCAGCTCCGGCACCAGCCACAGCCAGTTCGACGGCGACACCACCTCGATGGCGACGTCGTCCGGCAGCCGGGCGCGCAGCGCGCGGTACACGTCGCCGACCGCGTCCGCCGGCGGGACGTGGCGGTGCGAGCCGCCCTCGTCGAAGGGCCGGACCTCGCCACCGCAGCAGCCGCCCGACCCGGAGGCCGCGCGCGGCCCCCGGACGAGGACGACCCGGGTCACCCGCGGCCGTCCCGGTCCGGCCCACCGACCGGCCGGTCGGACACCGCGTCGTCGGGGTTGGCCCGGGCCACGACCGATTCCCGGCCGCCCCCGGTCCCGCCGGCGTCCACGGTGGCCGGCCGCTCCCGCCGCGCCGCGAGGAGCGCGATCGCCGCCTCGACGATCAGCCACACCGCCAGCACGAAGATCAGCGCGTCCAGCGGCGCGAGCACCCACTGGTCGTCCCGGACGAAGTTGCGCAGGTTCACGACCAGCGCCCAGGTGGTCATCGCCAGCAGGAACACCAGCGGGACGAGCGCCGCGATCGGGTTGCGGCCGCGCCGGGTGATCCACACCGCGATCACCGAGAGCGCGAGCCCCGCCGTGAGCTGGTTGGTCGTGCCGAACAGCTGCCACAGGACACCGAAGGTGTAACCGGCCTCGCCGCCGCCGGGCAGCAGCGCCATGCCCAGCGGGATGAGCACCGCGACGGTGGTCGCCAGCGTGAGGTTGCGCGACAGCGCCCGCACCCCGATCAGCTCGCCGATCTCCTGGACGACGTAGCGCTGCAGCCGGACGCCGGTGTCCATCGTCGTCGCCGCGAAGCTGATGACGACGACGGCGGCGAAGATCGTCGCCAGGTCGAGCGGGACGGCCAGGTTGTTGGCGAAGGCGGCGACGCCGTTGACGAAGTTGCCGGTCGCACCGCTCGACGCCGTCGCGAAGTCCGGGTAGAGCGCCTCCCAGTCGGCCTGCGAGGCCGCGACCCCCGCCGTGGCGGCCAGGACCGCGCCGGTGGCCAGGGAGCCCTCGCCGACGGCACCCATGTAGCCGACGTACCGGGCGTCGGGCTCCTTGTCCAGCTGCTTGGACGTCGTCCCCGACGAGACCAGCGAGTGGAACCCGGAGATCGCCCCGCAGGCGATGGTGATGAAGAGGAACGGGAAGAAGCTCGGCGACCCCTCGGGCACGTCGTTGACCACCGGGGCCGCGATGGTGTTCATGCCGACGATGACGCCGAGCGCGATCACGCCGAGGGCGATGAACAGCTGGTGGCTGTTGATGTAGTCGCGCGGCTGGAGCAGCACCCACACCGGGATGCGCGAGGCGATCCAGGTGTACGCGAAGAGCAGGACCACCCAGACGTTGCGCGTCTGCTCCACGCCGAGCGCGTCGGCGAGCCCGTCGAGGGAGATCGGGAACTCGTTGCCGACGAGGATCAGCGCGTAGAGCACCAGCACGCCGACGATCGAGGGCAGCAGCGCCGAGGAGCGGGTCCGGTAGATGTAGACGCCGATCGCGATCGCCAGCGGGATCTCCAGCACGATCGGGATGACCGCGCCCGGGTTGGCGACGAACAGGTTGCCGATGACGACGGCGAACACCGCGTTCACCAGCGTCAGCAGGAAGAAGATGATCGCCAGGAACAGCTTGCGCGCCCGGCCGTTGATGACCTCCCCGGCCAGGGTGCCGATGCTCTTGGCCTTGTGCCGGACCGACACCGCCAGGGCGCCGAAGTCGTGGACGCCGGCGGCGAAGATGGTGCCCAGGACGATCCAGGTCAGTGCCGGGCCCCAGCCCCAGAACACCGCGATCGCCGGCCCGACGATCGGCGCCGCCCCGGCCACCGAGGTGAAGTGGTGGCCGAAGAGCACGTGCTTGTTCGTCGGCACGAAGTCGTTGCCGTCGTTGAACTGGTGGGCCGGGGTGACGAACGCCGGGTCGAGGGCGTACACCTTCCGGGCCAGGTAGCTGGAGTAGTACCGGTAGCCGAGGAAGAACAGCACCCCGACCACGGCGGCCACGACGAACGCGGGCACGGCGAACCCCCAGGTCCACGGGCGGCCACGTCGCCGCCGTCGGAGGGAGTAGACATCCAGGCGATGGACACCACAAGTCTGGCCTCCGTCCACGCCGCAGGCGTGGCCGAACTGTTGTGGACCGTGCCCGGCGGCGCGCCGGGCGCCGCCGGCGTCGTCCCGCTCGTGCTCGGCGGCCGGGCGGCCGTCGCGCTGCCCTGGGCCCAGGTGGCCACCGCCCGCGCGGCCGCGGCCGCCGGTTCCGCCGCGCTGGTGCTCTCCGACCCGCGCCTCACCGGGTCGCGGTGGTCCCCCCTGGCCCTCACCGGGCGGCTCACCCTGGTCGAGGACGGCACCGGGGAGCTGTTCGCCGAGGAGCTGCTCGACCAGGAGCTCCGCAAGCACCCGCCGTCGCGGGCGCTCGCCGACTCGCACATGCTCCGCCGCGAGCACTGGTGGTACCTGCCGCGCCTGGTGCTGGTCCTCGACGCGGAGTCCGTCGTCCCGGTCGACCGGCGCGAGGGGCCGGCCGACGCCGTCCTGGGGGTCGACGACGGCGGGCTGCACGTGCGCACCGTGCGGGTCGCCGGCTGGGACGCCGAGCCGCTGGAGCTGCGGGGCGGACCGGCCGGGGTGGCCGGCCCGGCGGTGCTGGTCGGGCAGGAGCTCTCGGTACCCGACGTCGAGCGCTGGACCGTGCACACCACCACGGGCCGCTACGCCGGCGGCCGGCTGAGCGGGGTCCGCCCGGCCGCGACCCGGCAGCTGGAGCCGGTACCCGGCCTGCTGGCGCGGATCCGCCGGCAGCGCTCGCTCGAGCGCACCTGCGTGCAGGCCCTGCGCGCGGCCGGCCACGGCTGAGCCGCAGCCGCCGGGTCAGCCCGCGCGGGAGGTCCAGGGGTCGGTCCGCGTGGCGGCGACGGCGACCGCCACGGCGTCGTCCAGGTCCCGGCGCAGCCGGTCCGCGGCCACCGGCAGCCACGGCCACTCCGACGCCCAGTGCGCGACGTCGCACAGCGCCGGCCCGGTCACCTCGCGCGCGTCGGAGACCGGGTGGTGCTTCAGGTCGCTGGTGAGCAGCACGTCGGCGCCGGCCGCGGCGGCCGCGCCCAGCAGCGAGCCGCCGCTGCCGCCGCACACCGCGACGGTGGCGATCCTCCGGTCGGGGTCCCCGGCGGCCCGCACGCCCCCGGCCGTGGCCGGCAGGGCCGCGGCCGCGTGCTCGGCGAAGGCCCGCAGCGTCATCGGCTCCGGCAGCCGGCCGACCCGGCCGAGGCCCGCCCGCGGGTCCGCGGGCGAGGGCTCCAGCGGCACGGCGTCCTCGAGCCCGAGCGCGCCGGCCAGCGCGTCGTTGACCCCGCACCCCGGGGCCCGGTCGGCGTTGGTGTGCGCGACGAACAGCGCGGCCCCGGCCCGGACCAGCCGGTGCACCAGCCGCCCCCGCGGGTCGTCGGCGGGCACGCCGTGCACCGGCGTCAGGAACAGCGGGTGGTGGGTGACGAGCAGCTGCGCGCCGGTCGCGACCACCTCGTCGACGACGGCGGCCGTCGGGTCCACCGCGAACAGCACCGAGCGCACCGGCTCGGCGGGATCCCCGCAGACCAGGCCGACGGCGTCCCACCCCTCGGCGAGCGCGGGGTCGTAGCGGGCGTCGAGGGCGGCGAGGACCTTCCCGAGCTGCACGGTCACGGCTGGTCAGCGTAGGCGGGCCGCGCCGCCGCCGGTCCGCCGGAATGCCAAGCTTCCGCCGTGGGAGAGCGGCGGCGTCGGGAGCGGTCGCTGCGGGCCCCGGCCTGGCTGGAGGAGCTGGTGCGCACCACTCCCCCACCGGTGCCGTGGCGCGACGTCGCCCGGTTCGCCGTCTCGGTCCCCGCGCCCCTGGCCCTCGCCCTCGCGGTGGGCGGCGGGCTCGACGCCGGCGGAGCGCTCGGCGCCGGGGTGTTCGGCACGATCGGCGCGCTGGCGGCGAGCCTCGCACCGCAACCCGGACCGCTGCGCGAGCGGCTGCGCCGGACCTTCGCCGCCACCTCGTTCGGCACGCTCGGCCTGCTGGTGGGCCAGTACGCCAGCGGTGGCGGCTGGGGGCCGGTCGTCGTCATCGCCGCGCTGTCGGCCGCCGCCGCGCTGATCAGCGCGGTGAGCGCCGCGCTCTCCCTGGGCGCGCTGCAGCTGCTGGTCTACACCGCCCTCGCCTCGGGCCTGGAGACGCCGCTGCCGGTCGCCGCCGAGGTCGGCTTCTTCCTCTGCGGGGCGGCGTGGGCGACGGTCGTGACCCTGGTGCAGGCCCGCACCGAGCCGCTGGACCCCGACCGGGCGGCGGTCGCGGCGGTGTTCACCCGCATCGGCGAGCTGCTGGCAGCGGTGGGCGGCGACGCGGCGCCCGAGGCCCGCCGGGCGCTCACGAAGGCGCTCAACGCGGCGTACGACCGGGTGATCCGCAGCCGCAGCCGGTCATCCGGGCGCAGCCGGGAGCTCTCCGAGCTGGCCGGGGTCCTCAACGCCGCGGCCCCGCTCGTGGAGGGCGCGGTCGCGGCCGCCCGCGCGGGGGTGCCCGCCGACCCCGGCGACGTCCCCGCGGTGCACTCCCTGGCGGCGGCGGTCGCCGGCAGCGGGCAGCTCACCGACCAGCGGCCCCCTCCGCTGGAGCAGGGGCACCCCGCCGTCCGGGCGGTCCGCCACGGCGTGCGGCTGGTGTGGAACGTCGTCGGCGACCCCGAGGAGCGGGCCGGCGCCGCCGCGGCGGCCCCGCGGCCGGACGCCCGCACCCGCCTCCACGACCTGGCCGACCGCACGCTGGCCAGCGCCGATGCCCGGGCATTCGCCGTCCGCCTGGCGCTGTGCATGACCGTCGCCGAGATCGCCCGCCAGTACCTGCCGATCGAGCGCCCGTACTGGGTGCTGCTCACCGTCGCTATCGTCCTGAAGCCCGACTTCGGCTCGGTCTTCACCCGCGCGGTGCAGCGCGGCGCCGGGACGCTCCTCGGCGTGCTGCTCGGCTCGGCGCTGCTCGCGGTGCTGCCCCGCGACGGCTGGGTCCTGCTGGCGCTGGCCTGCGCGGCGGGGGTGCTGCCCTGGGCCCGCGACGCGAGCTTCGGGCTGTTCTCGGTGTTCCAGACGCCGCTGATCATCCTGCTGCTGGACCTGGCGATGCCGGGCGGCCCGGGGCTGGTCGGCGCGCGCCTGCTCGACACCCTGATCGGCTGCGCGATCGTGCTGGTCTTCGGCTACCTGCTGTGGCCGCAGACCTGGCGGGCGCCGCTGGACGAGGCGCTGCGCGAGGCCGCGCGGGCCCTGGACGCCTTCGTCGAGGCGGCGTTCACCGGCAGCCCGACCGAGCGCCGCCGCGCCCGCCGGCGCAGCTACCGCGCGCTCACCGAGCTGCAGACCCAGCTGCAGCGGCGGCTGGCCGAACCGCCGCCGATCAGCACACGGGCCGCCGCCTGGTGGCCGGTGATCGTGCAGCTGGAACGCACCTCCGACGCGGTCACCGAGGCCGTCATCGCCGGCCGCGGGGAGCCGGCCCCGGACCTCGCCCAGGTCGCCGTGCTGCGCCGGGCGATCCGCGGGCTCGAGGAGGACGTCCGGTCCCGCGGCGTGCCCGACGACGCCGAGCTGCACGCCGAGGGGGTGCTGGCGCCGGTGGCCCGCGAGGTGGACGCCGCCCGCCGGCTGGTGCGCGAGGCCGCCCCCGGGCGCCGTGGCGGGCACTGAGCCGCCGCGCCCGGTTGCGCCCCCCGCCGCGGGGCCCTGGGATGGCGCCGTGGCCGCCGATCCCCCGATCCTGACCCTCCCCTCGCTCGACGGGCCGCCCCCACCGGGCTCGCGGACGGTGACCACCGACGACGGCGTGGACCTGCACGTCGAGTTCGACGGCAGGGAGGACGCCCCGCTCACCGTCGTCCTCTCGCACGGGTTCACGGCGCGCCTGGCGGAGTGGGAGCCGCAGCGCCCGGCGCTGCGGGACCGGGCCCGGCTCGTGCTGTGGGACCAGCGCGGGCACGGCCGCTCCGGCTGGACGCCCCTCACCCGGGCCACCATCGACCGCACCGGCCGCGACCTCGGCCAGGTGCTCGACGCCGTCGCCCCGACCGGGCCGGTGGTGCTGGCCGGCCACTCGATGGGCGGCATGAGCATCCTGGCGCTGGCGCGGCAGCGACCGGAGCTGTTCGGCAGCCGCGTCGTCGGCGCGTTCCTCCTCGCCACCTCGGCGGGCGGGCTGGTGGGCGGGCTCACCGGGTTCCTCGTGGCGGTGCTGCGCCGGCTGCACCTGCTGCGGGTGTACCTCTGGCTGCTGCAGCGACTGGCCCCGGCGCTGGAGCGGCGACGCCGGCGCGGCACGTTCCTCGGCCGGCGGGCCATCCGGCGGCTGCTCTTCGGGCGCGACGACGCCGACCGGCGCTCCGTGCGCATGGTGCAGCACCTGCTGGAGGAGACCCCGCTGCCGGTGACGATGGCCTTCTACGCGACCTTCCTCGACCACGACGAGGCCGAGGCGCTGGAGGTGCTGCGCCGGGTGCCGGTCACCGTCGTCGCGGCGACCCACGACCGGCTCACCCCCGAGGCGCACGGCCGCCGGATCGCCGAGGCCGTGGGTGCGGAGCTGACCGTCGTCCCCGGGGCCGGGCACAGCGTCAACCTGACCCGCACCGAGGTGGTCAACCGCGCCTTCGCCGGGCTGCTCGACCGGGTCGAGGTCGAGGGGCGCCGGGCGGGTTGACCGGTGGCGGTCCCGGGCAGGCACGATGTGGCCGCCGCCACACGGTCGATGTGCGTGCCCGCAGGACCACACCTAACGTCGGCGGCTCCTGAACCGGAACGGCCGAGGAGTGAGACGTGGACCGGATGAGTGCCCTCGACAGCGGGTTCTACTTCGCCGAGAGCGAGAACACCCCCATGCACGTGGGGTCGGTCGCGGTCTTCGAGGGCCCGGCCCCCAGCTACGGCGACGTCGTGCGGCTGCTGCTGAGCAAGCTGCCGCTGGTCCCGCGGTACCGGCAGCGGGTGCGGGAGGTGCCGCTGCAGCTCGGCCGCCCGATGTGGGTCGACGACCCCCACTTCCAGATCCTCTACCACGTGCGGCACACCGCGGTGCCCTCGCCCGGCGGTGACGAGCAGCTGCGCAACCTGGCCGGCCGCGTGCTCGGCCAGCGCCTCGACATGGCCAAGCCGCTCTGGGAGCTGTGGCTGGTGGAGGGCCTGGCCGAGGGGCGCTGGGCGCTGATCTCCAAGGTGCACCACTGCATGGTCGACGGCGTCGCCGGCACCGACCTCATGCAGCTGATGTTCGACCTGGACCCGGACGCCACCCACGACGACCCCCGCGACTGGACGCCGCGGCGCGACCCCTCCACGCTCTCCCTCGTCGCCGGCGCGGTCACCGAGGCGGCGACCCAGCCGCTGCGCACCCTCGCCTCCCTGCCGACGGTGAGCGGCGCCGTCCGCAACGTTCGCGGGCTGACCGAGTCCGGCCGCACCCTCGCCCGCACCGTGCCCTCGCTGGCCAAGCAGGCGATCACCCCGACCGCCCGGTCGCTCAACGGGCACATCGGCCCCCACCGGCGCTGGGCGTGGACCCAGGGCCGGTTCGAGGAGTTCCGCACCGTGCGGACCGCGCTCGGCGGCACGGTCAACGACGTCGTCCTCACCGCCATCACGCGCGGGTTCCGCGACCTGCTCAAGGCCCGTGGCGAGCTCTCCTCGGAGCACCTGGTGGTGCGCTCGATGGTGCCGGTGTCGGTGCGCTCGCAGCAGCAGCGCGGCTCGCTGGACAACCGGGTCTCCGCCGTCTTCGTCGACCTGCCCGTCGGCGACCCGGACCCGGCCTCCCGGCTGCGGACGATCCGGGGCCAGATGGACGAGTACAAGAGGGCGATGCAGGCCGTCGACGTCCCCTCGATCATCGCGATGGGCGATTTCGTGGCCCCGACGCTGCTCTCCCTGGGCGTGCGCGCCGCCATGCAGACCGGCCAGATGTGGTGCCAGGCGGTGACGACGAACGTCCCCGGCCCGCGCGTGCCGCTGTACGTGCTGGGCAAGCGGATGTGCTCCGCGCACGCCTACGTGCCCATCGCCGGCGGCACCCGCTGCTCCATCGGGATCTTCAGCTACCTGGACACGATGACCTTCGGCATCAACGCCGACTTCGACGCCTTTCCCGACGTCGACGTCCTCTCCGGCGGGATCCGCCGCGGCATCGAGGAGCTGCTCGAGCTGGCCCGGGCGGCGGAGGCGACCCCGCCGGTGGAGCGGCCCACCGGCGGGAAGCCGACCGCCCCGGCAGCTGCCCGGTGAGCCCGGCGAAGCCGCGCGGGGGCCGCGCGCGCGGGCTGACCGTCGCCGTCACCGGGCCGACGGGGACCTTCGGCGCCGGCCTGGTGCCGCTGCTGCAGGAGGACGACCGCGTCGGATCCGTCATCGGGATGGCCCGCCGGCCGTTCGACCCGGCCGAGCGGGGCTGGACGAAGATGACGTACCGGCAGGGCGACGTGCGCGACCCCGAGGCGCTGCGCGAGGCCTTCGCCGGCGCCGACGTCGTCGTCCACCTGGCCTTCCTCATCACCGGCAACGCCTCCCGGCAGACGACCCGCGCGGTCAACGTCGACGGGACCCTGAACGTCTTCCGGGCGGCGGCCGCGGTCGGTGCCCGGCGCTTCGTCTACGCCTCCTCGGTCGCCGCCTACGGCTTCCACCGCGACAACCCGGAGCTCATCCCCGAGGAGTGGCCGGTGCGCCCCGCCTCGCGGCTGTTCTACGCCCAGGAGAAGGCCGAGCTCGAGCAGCTGCTCGACGAGGAGTCCGCGGCCGCCCCGGGGCTGGACCTGTACCTGCTCCGCCCGCCGGTCGTGCTGGGCCCGCACGCCGTCGGCGGGAAGGACGTGCTGCCCGGCCCGCTGGCCCCGGTGGGGCGCCGGCTCTTCGGCCGGCCGCGGCGGCTGCCGGTCCCCGTGCCGCTGCTGGTGCCGCAGCACCCGCTGCAGTTCGTGCACCAGGACGACGTCGGGCAGGCGCTGCTCCTGTGCGTGCTCGGCGCCGGCCCGCCCGGCGCCTACAACATCGCCGGCGAGGGCGTCCTGACCGCCGCCGACGTCGCCCGGGAGTTCGGCGCGCTGGCCATCCCGCTGCCGGCCGCGCCGGCGCAGGCCGCCGCCCGCGCCTTCTCCCGGCTGCCGTTCCTGCCGCCCGCGGCGGAGTGGGTGGAGGCGGCGAGCCGGCCGGCGATCATGGACACCACCCGGGCCCGCGAGGAGCTCGGCTGGCGTCCGCGCTACACCGGGCTGGAGGCGCTGCGCGACACGCTCAGGCCCGGGAACCGGTGAGCTCCGCGTCCCGCATCCAGTCGCCCACCTCCGCGACCAGCCGCTCCGGCTCCTGCAGCTGCGGCACGTGCCCGACGCCGGACCACTCCGCGTAGCGCCAGTCCGGGTGCCGCCGGGCGATGTCGCGGGCGGCCGCCACGGGCACCAGCCGGTCGCGGTCGCCGTGGACCAGCAGCACCGGGACGTCGATCGAGGCCATCGCGGCCCGGTACCGGCGCGGATCGGCGAGCACGCGCAGCAGCGAGCGGGCGGCGGCGAGGAACGCGCGGTCCATGCCCTGGACGTCGCGCCGCTCCTCCAGCAGGGACACCGACCGGTCGATGACGTCGGCGGGCACCCGCCCGGGGTCGACGCCGACGAGCTCCAGCATCTCCCGCACGCGGGCCAGGGCCGACGTCCGCTGCCGCCGCCACCACAGGAAGCGCTCGCCGACGAAGGGGATCGCGTACAGCGCGAACATCACCGCGACGCGGGGGTCGAGCGCCCGGCGGGCGCCGGGGACGGCGGGGTCGAGCAGCACCAGACCGCGGACCGCCTCGGGGTGCTCACCGGTCTCGAGGATCGAGATCATGCCGCCCATCGAGTTGCCGACGAGCACCGCCGGCTCCCCCACCACCTCGGTGAGGAAGCGGTGCAGCACCGCGACGTTGGCCGGCACGCTGGCCGTGCGCCCACCGGGCTCGCTGCGGCCGAAACCGGGCAGGTCCAGCGCCAGCACCCGACCGTGCTCCCGCAGCGCCGGGGCCACGAGGTCCCAGTTGAGGTGCGAACCACCCAGCCCGTGCACCAGCACCACCGGCGGTCCGTCGTCGGCTCCCCCGAAGTCCAGGTAGTGCACCGGGCCCCCGAGGTCGACCGTGCAGCTCCGCCCCGGCGTCGCGTCCTCGCGCATCCTGCTCCCTCCGTCGTCGTCCGTACGGTGGCACGTGGTGCCGGCGGCCGCAGCGCCGCCCCGGCCCGGCAGATCCGGACGAAGGCGTCCGCTATGACCCAGGACACAGTTCGGCAACATGTGCCTGCGCGTCCTGGCCGCCAGGTGTGAGCCAGACCGCATCTTGGTAGTGCCCTTCCACGAACGGACGGCAGCCAGGAGGACGACGTGGCACGACTGCAGGGTGATGGTCCGGCGCTCCCGCTCTACCTGAGCGAGCCGACGCGGGCGTTCGCGGACTACGGCCTCTACCTGGCGGCCCGCCCGCTCGCCCAGCGGCTGCCGAAGGGCGACGGCCACCCCGTGCTGGTCCTCCCCGGCCTGCTCGCCGACGACACCTCGACCCGCGTGCTCCGGGCCACGCTGCGGCGGCTGGGCTACCGGGTGCACGGGTGGGGGCTGGGGCGCAACATCGGCCCCACCGCGGTCTGCGTCAACGGGATGCGCGACAAGCTGGACTACCTGCACAACCGCTACCGCCGCGAGCTCACGGTCATCGGCTGGAGCCTGGGCGGCATCTTCGCCCGCGACCTCGCCCGCCAGTGCCCCGACGCGGTGCGTCAGGTGATCACGCTGGGCAGCCCGTTCCGCATCGAGCGGCACACCCAGACCCGCGCCTCGAAGGCGTTCGACCGGTACGCACACCTGCACGTGGAGCAGCGGGAGTTCCCGCTGGAGCCCGAGGGGTGCCCGCTGCCGGTGCCGGCGACCTCGATCTACTCGCACTACGACGGGATCGTGCACTGGCAGACCTGCCTGAACACCCCGGGCGAGCGCTGCGAGAACATCGCGGTCACCGCGAGCCACCTGGGCATCGGGCACCACCCGGCGGCGCTGTGGGCGATCGCCGACCGGCTGGCCCAGCCCGAGGGCGAGTGGGCCCCGTTCAAGGCGCCGGCGTTCCTGCGCCCGGCCTTCCCGAAGCCCGCCGAGCCCGCCGCGACGGGCCCGGTCGACGCCGCGGCGGCCTGACCGGCGACGGCACGGGTGGGCGCGACAGGGTTCGAACCTGCGACCGCTCGGTTGTAAGCCGAGAGCTCTACCGCTGAGCTACACGCCCCGCGCGCCCTAGGGTAGGAGCCCCGGGCGCCCCGTCTCAGCCCGCGAGGGCAGCGACGGCGTCCTTCCAGCCGGACTGCTCGCGGGCGTCGCCGGGGCCGTTGACCTCGGCGAAGGCGATCGCACCCTCGGCGTCGACCAGGAACGTGCCGCGCAGCGCCATGCCGGCCTTCTCGTTGAACACTCCGTAGGCCTGGGCCACGGTGCCGTGCGGCCAGAAGTCCGAGAGCAGCGGGAAGTCGAAGCCCTCCTGCGCCTTGAACGCCTTGAGGCTGAAGACCGGGTCGGTGCTGATGGCCAGCACCGTCACGCCCGCGTCCGTGTAGTTGGCCAGCTCGTCGCGCAGCTGGCAGAGCTCGCCGGTGCAGATGCCGGAGAAGGCGAAGGGGTAGAAGACCAGCAGCACGGGGGTGCCGCGGAGATCGGCCAGGGACACCACCTGCTTGTCCTGGTCCGGGAGGCTGAACTCGGGCGCGCGGTCACCGACGGAGAGGCTCATGCCCCCGATCGTGCCTCAGCGCCGGCTGCGGGCCGCCTTGGGGGTGACCAGCCGGATGCCCGACCAGTCCTTGGCCGCGGAGATGCTGCTGGTCTGCGAGAGCCCGGCCGTGGGGGCGACCTCGGTGACGTCACCCGGCTCGACGTGCCCGGGCCGGCCCGACTTGGGCACCAGCAGCCAGACGACGCCCTCGTCGGCCAGCGAGGTCAGCGCGTCGGTGAGGGCGTCGAACAGGTCGCCGTCGTCCTCCCGCCACCAGAGGACGACGACGTCGGCCACCTCGTCGGTGTCCTCGTCCACCATCTCGCTGCCGGAGGCCTCGACGATCGAGTCGCGCAGGTCCTCGTCGGCGTCCTCGCTCCAGCCGAGCTCCTGCACGACCATGCCCGGCTTGATGCCCAACCGGGCCGCCATGCCGGTGCTGTCGACGCTCATCCCTGCTGCTCCTCCATGGGTCGGCCTGCTGCTGGCCTGGTGTGGGGTGGACGGTGCCCGGCCGGGCCGGCGACCACGCGGGGCCGCGTCACGGACGGACCGTGCGGGCGGTGGACCGACACGCGGCGGCGATCGACACGACCAGCGGGAGAACCACCCGCACCCCGGTCATGTCACCCCTCTCGCTGTCGTCGAGCGCCCGTCGCCCGGCCCTCGCGGCCGTACATCCGGACGGCGCCGTCCTGTCGAGGCACCGCAGGCGGAAGCGTAGGGCATAGCGGGCGGGGCGCAAGCCTGCGCGCACCGAGTGCACCGGTGCGCGGCGCGCGTGTCCGCCCGACACGACTTCGCCCGCAGATGGGGTCGGGACGTGACGCGGACGACGTCGTCGGGAGACGATGGGGGCATGAGCGCACCGCAGCAGCCGGACGGCGACCCCGCCCGCGCAGGACAGGCCCGCGCGGTCATCACCGACGGGCTCCCCAGCCAGCTGGTCGACACCGACCCCGACGAGACGCAGGAGTGGCTGGAGTCCCTCGACGCCGTCGTCGACCACGCCGGCCGCGGACGGGCCCGGTACCTGATGCTCCGGATGCTGCAGCGCAGCCGCGAGCAGCAGGTCGGCGTGCCCGCCCTGCGCAGCACCGACTACATCAACACCATCCCGCCCGAGCGCGAGCCCTGGTTCCCGGGTGACGAGCACGTCGAGCGGCGGATCCGCGCCTACATCCGGTGGAACGCCGCGATCATGGTCCACCGCGCGCAGCGGCCGGGCATCGGCGTCGGCGGGCACATCTCCTCCTACGCGTCGTCGGCCTCGCTCTACGAGGTCGGCTTCAACCACTTCTTCCGCGGCAAGGACCACCCCGGCGGCGGCGACCAGATCTGGTTCCAGGGGCACGCCTCCCCCGGCATCTACGCCCGCGCGTTCCTCGAGGGCCGGCTCAGCGAGGACCAGCTCGACGGTTTCCGCCAGGAGGTCAGCCACCCCGGCGGCGGGCTGTCGTCCTACCCGCACCCGCGGCTGATGCCCGACTTCTGGGAGTTCCCCACCGTCTCGATGGGGCTCGGCCCGCTCAACGCCATCTACCAGGCGCGGTTCAACCGCTACCTGCACGCGCGCGGCATCAAGGACACCTCCGACCAGCACGTGTGGGCGTTCCTCGGCGACGGCGAGATGGACGAGCCCGAGTCGCTGGGCGTCATCGGGCTGGCCGCCCGCGAGGAGCTGGACAACCTCACGTTCGTCGTCAACTGCAACCTGCAGCGGCTCGACGGCCCGGTCCGGGGCAACGGCAAGGTGATCCAGGAGCTGGAGTCGTTCTTCCGCGGGGCCGGCTGGAACGTCGTCAAGGTGATCTGGGGCCGGGAGTGGGACCCGCTGCTGGCCGCCGACCGCGACGGCGCGCTGGTCAACATCATGAACTCCACGCCCGACGGCGACTACCAGACCTACAAGGCCGAGGACGGCGCCTTCGTCCGCGAGCACTTCTTCGGCAAGGACGCGCGCACCCGCAAGCTCGTGGAGAACATGAGCGACAAGGAGATCTGGAACCTCTCCCGGGGTGGGCACGACTACCGCAAGGTCTACGCGGCGTTCAAGGCGGCGGTGGAGCACAAGGGCCAGCCGACCGTCATCCTCGCCAAGACCATCAAGGGCTGGACCCTGGGCAGCCACTTCGAGGGCCGCAACTCCACCCACCAGATGAAGAAGCTGACCGCCGAGGACCTCGCCGCCTTCCGCGACCGGCTCTACCTGGACATCCCCGACTCGGCGCTGGACAAGACCCTGCCGCCGTACTACCGGCCCGACCCGGACTCCGACGAGATGCAGTACATGCTCGAGCGGCGCCGGGCCCTCGGTGGGGCCGTCCCGCGCCGCCGCTCGGAGTTCAAGACGCTCAAGGCGCCCGACGACAAGGCGCTCGACGTCCTGCGCCGCGGCTCGGGCAAGCAGGAGGTGGCGACGACGATGGCGTTCGTCCGCCTGCTCAAGGAGCTGCTCAAGGACAAGGAGCTCGGCCCGCGGTTCGTGCCGATCATCCCCGACGAGGCGCGCACCTTCGGGATGGACTCCCTCTTCCCGACCCAGAAGATCTACAACCCGGCCGGCCAGCGCTACACCTCGGTCGACCGCGAGCTCATGCTCACCTACAAGGAGTCCGAGCAGGGGCAGATCCTGCACGAGGGCATCAACGAGGCCGGTTCGACGGCGTCGTTCACCGCCGTCGGCACCTCGTACGCGACGCACGGCGAGCCGATGATCCCGATCTACATCTTCTACTCGATGTTCGGGTTCCAGCGGACCGGCGACTCGATCTGGGCCGCCGCCGACCAGATGACCCGCGGCTTCATGCTGGGTGCCACGGCCGGGCGGACGACGCTCAACGGCGAGGGGCTGCAGCACGAGGACGGGCACTCGCTGCTGCTCGCGCAGACCAACCCCGCGGTGGTCTCCTACGACCCGGCGTTCTCCTACGAGGTCGCGCACATCACCCGGGACGCGCTGGCCCGCATGTACGGCGAGGACCCGGGCGCCCCGCTGGGCGGCTCCCGCTCCCCCGACGTCATGTACTACCTGACGGTCTACAACGAGCCGTTCAACCAGCCGGCCGAGCCCGAGGACCTCGACGTCCAGGGCCTGCTCGCCGGCATGTACCGCTACGCCGCGGGTCCGGGCACCGAGGGGCCCAAGGCCCAGGTGCTGGCCTCCGGCGTCGCCGTGCCGTGGGCACTGCGGGCGCAGGAGCTGCTGGCGCAGGACTGGGGGGTGAGCGCCGACGTCTGGTCGGTCACCTCGTGGAACGAGCTGCGCCGGCAGGCCGACGAGTGCCAGGAGCACAACCTCCTGCACCCGGAGGAGGAGCCCCGCACCCCGTACGTGACCTCCCGGCTGCAGGAGACGGTCGGCCCGGTGGTCGCGGTGTCGGACTGGATGCGGGCGGTGCCCGACCTGATCGCGCCGTTCGTGCCCGGCGGCATGGCGACCCTCGGCACCGACGGCTTCGGCCTCTCCGACACCCGCCCGGCGCTGCGGCGGCACTTCCACGTCGACGCCGAGTCGATCGTGGTGCGCACGCTCGCCTCGCTGGCCGACGAGGGGCAGGTCGACCGCGCCAAGGTGCGCGAGGCCGTGGAGAAGTACCGGATCCGGGACGTGCAGGCCGCGCCGGCAGACGAGCGGTCCGACCCCAGCCCGGCGACCTGAGACGGGGAGCGGGGCCCGTGACGGGCCCCGCTCCCCGTCTCAGCCCTGCTCGCGGTGGCGGCGGATGACGTCGGCGTAGACCCGGCCGCTGTCCTTGACGGTGCGGCGCTGGGTGTCGTAGTCCACGTGCACGAGCCCGAACCGCTGGGCGTACCCCCGGGCCCACTCGTAGTTGTCCAGCAGCGACCACGCGAAGTAGCCGCGGACGTCGACGCCCTCGTCCATGGCGGTGCGCAGCGCCGCGAGGTGCCGCAGCAGGAAGTCGGTCCGCTCGGGGTCGTGCACGGCCCCGTCGGGCGACACCTCGTCCGCCCATGCCGACCCGTTCTCGGTGATGACCAGCGGCAGTCCGGGCGCCTGCTCCCCGATCCACCGCAGCAGCCGGGTGAACGCCTCGGGGCTCACCCCCCAGCCCATCGTGGTCGTGACGCCCTCGGGGTCGAGCTCGACGACGTCCTCCCCGCCGATGAACGACGTCGGCGGCATGCCCTCGGGGCGGACCCCGGCCCGCACGGTCTCCTCGAAGTAGTAGTTGACGCCCAGCCAGTCCAGCGGCGCACCGATGACCTCGAGGTCGCCGTCCTCCACCGGCAGGGGCGCGCCGGCGGCCGCGAGGTCGGCGACGACGTCCTCGGGGTAGGCGCCGGTGACCAGCGGCACCAGGAACATGCGGTTCTGCTGGCCGTCGAGCCGCCGCGCGGCGTCGACGTCCTCGGGCCGGTCGCTGGCCGGGGACATCGGCGTGAAGTTCAGCGTGATGCCCAGGTGGTCGACGCCGCGCCCGCGCAGGACGCCGGCGGCCAGGCCGTGGCCGAGCAGCAGGTGGTGCACCGCCCGCGAGGCCGAGACGGCGTCCCGGACGCCCGGCGCGTGCGCCCCGGACTGGTGGCCCAGGAGCGCGCTGACCATCGGCTCGTTCAGCGTCGACCAGTGCCGCACCCGGTCACCGAGCGCGTCGTGGACGATCCCGGCGTAGTCGGCGAAGCGGGCCGAGGTGTCTCGGGAGGTCCAGCCGCCGCGGTCCTGCAGCGCCTGGGGCAGGTCCCAGTGGTAAAGCGTCAGCCACGGGTCGATGCCCTGCTCGAGCAGCTCGTCGACCAGGCGGCGGTAGAAGTCCAGGCCCCGCTGCTCCACCCGGCCGGCACCCTCGGGCAGCACCCGCGGCCAGGCGACGGAGAACCGGTAGGCCGACAGGCCCAGCTCCCTCATCAGCGCGACGTCCTCGGGGTACCGGGTGTAGTGCTCGACGGCGACGTCGCCGGTGTGGCCCTGGAAGGTCCGGCCCGGGGTGTGGCTGAAGGTGTCCCAGATCGAGGGGCCCCGGCCGTCGACGTCGACGGCGCCCTCGATCTGGTAGGCGGCCGTGGCGGCGCCGAAGAAGAACCCGGGCGGGAAGGTGAGCCCTCCGGCGAGCTCCGGACGGCTGTCGGTCGAGGACATGGGCGCGCTGCTCCTTGGCGGTCGATCGGTCCGGGGCGCCGGCCGGCGCGAGTCCGGCCGGGCGTGGTGAGAACGCTCTCACACCTCGTGCGGTGGCCGCACCGGCACTACGGTGACCACCCGGCGGTCGCGAGCCGTCGCCGCCCGTCACCGTGAGGAGCTGACATGACCACCACCGGTCCGCGCCCTCCGACGCCCACGCTCGAGCAGGTGGCCGCGCTCGCCGGGGTCTCGCGCGCCACGGTGTCGCGGGTCATCAACGACTCGCCGCGCGTCAGCCCCGAGGCCCGGGACGCCGTGCACGCCGCGGTCGAGGCGCTGCGCTACGTGCCCAACCGGATGGCCCGCAGCCTCGTCACCCGGCGCACCGACACCATCGCCCTGGTCCTCTCGGAGTCGAACACCCAGATCTTCGCCGACCCCTTCTTCGCGCGGATCGTGCGCGGGCTGTCCGCCCGGCTGGCCGACACCGAGCAGAACCTGGTCCTCCTGGCCGCCCGGGGGCGCCGGGAGCAGGAGAAGGTGGCCCGGTACGTCCGGCAGGGGCACGTCGACGGCGTCATCCTCATCTCCCTGCACCGCGACGACCTCCTGCCCGACCTGCTCGCCCGTTCCCCCGTGCCGCTCGTGCTCTCCGGGCGCCCCTTCGACGGCCGGCCGGTGCCGTACGTCGACGCCGACAACGTCGGCGGGGCCCGGGCCGCCACCAGCCACCTGCTGCGGCTGGGCCGCTCCCGCATCGGCACCGTCTCCGGCCCGCTGGACATGGTGGCCGGCCTCGACCGGCTGACCGGGTACCGCGCCGCCCTGGCCGCCGCCGGCGCGCCGGCCAGTCCAGAACTGGTCGCCGAGGGCGACTTCACCGAGGCGGGGGGCTCCCGCGCCATGACCCGGCTGCTCGGCGACGTGCCCGACCTCGACGCCGTCTTCGTCGCCTCCGACCCGATGGCGGTCGGCGCGCTGCGCGTGCTGCGGGCGGCCGGGCGGCGGGTGCCCGAGGACGTCGCGGTGGTGGGTTTCGACGACGCCGAGGTCGCCGCCACCTGCGACCCGCCGCTCACCACCGTGGCCCAGCCCCTGGACGAGATGACCGGGGGGCTGATCGACCTGCTTCTCGAGCAGATCGGCTCGGGCGGGTCAGCGGCCGCCGGGTCCCGCGTCTGCGGCACCGCCCTGGTCCGGCGCGCCTCGGCCTAGCCGCGGAGGGCCTGCAGCGCCATCTGCGCGTAGAGGGCGACGCCGGCCGGCAGCGGCTCCTCGTCGAACACGACGAGGTTGGAGTGGTTCGGGGGCGCCGTGGCGGGGTCCACGCCGTGCGGGCGGGCGCCGAGCCACGCCATCACGCCCGGCACCCGCTGCAGCACGTAGGAGAAGTCCTCGGCACCCATGAGCGGCGCCGGCATCAGCACGGCCGCCTCCGGGCCCAGCAGCTCGGCCGCCGTCGTCAGCACGTGCGCGGCCATGCCGGGGTCGTTCATGGTGACCGGGTAGCCCTCGATGTGCTCCCAGTGCAGCTCCATCTCGTGCGCGGCGGCGACGTGCGCGGCCACCCGCTGCACGGAGGTGACGACGTCGGCCCGCCGCTCGGCGGAGAGCGTCCGGATCGTCCCCTCCAGGAACGCGGTGTCGGGGATGACGTTGTTCGTGCTGCCCGCCTCGATGTGCGCGACGGTCACCACCGCCGGGTCGAAGACGTCGACGCGGCGGGTGACCATCGACTGCAGGGCGAGCACGATCTCGGCCGCCACCGGGACCGGGTCGGCGGCCGCGTGCGGCTCGGAGGCGTGCCCCCCGCGGCCGCGCAGCGTCATGCGCCACTGGTCGGCCGCGGCCATCACCGGGCCGGGCCGGAGGTTCACCGTGCCGCTGGGCAGCGTCGACGAGACGTGCAGCGCGAACGCGCCGCTCACCGGCGCCTCGGGGACGGCGTCGAGCAGCCCCTCGTCCAGCATGTAGCGGGCGCCGTGGAAGCCCTCCTCCCCCGGCTGCGCCATGAACACCACCTGACCGGCGAGCTCCTCGCGGCGGTCGGCGAGCAGCCGGGCCGCCCCGACCAGCATCGCGACGTGGGTGTCGTGCCCGCAGGCGTGCATCACCCCGGGCACCTCCGAGGCGAACGGCAGGGCGCTGTCCTCCTGCACCGGCAACGCGTCCATGTCGCCGCGGAGCAAGAAGGTCGGCCCCGGCCGGGCGCCGCGCAGCACGCCGACGACCGAGCTGGTCGTGGTGCCGGTGCTGACCTCCAGCGGCAGCTCGGCGAACGCATCCAGCACCGCCGCCTGCGTCCTCGGCAGGTGCAGCCCGATCTCCGGGTGCCGGTGCAGCCGCCGGCGCAGCTCGATCGTGCGGTCGGCGTCGGAGTACGCGGCGGCGAGGACCTCGGCGGGGCTGATCGGCATGCCCCCACTCTCACCCACGGGGTCGGGGTCGCGCCCATCGCCCGGTCAGCCCGGTCACCCCGCCCAGCTCGGCCGGCCGGCGTCGAGCCGCCAGGCCAGCACGGTCACCGCACCGGGGGCGCGCACCGGGCCGCCCACGTGCGGCCGGACACCGTCGTCGCCGGCGACGAGCACCAGGCCGGCGGGTGGCACGAGCTCCTCCCCCGGCGCCGCGCGGCCCACCCACAGCCGCGCGTCGGCCCGCCCGAGCTCCACCCAGCCACCGGGCGACCGGTGGACCGCGTGCGTCGCCGGCTCCGCCGGCGCGGCGCTGCGCAGGTAGCACTGCAGCACCCGGGCCCCCCGGCCGCCGGCCACCTCGTCGTGGGCCAGCCCGGCCCCCGCGCGCAGCACGGCGACGTCGCCGGCGGCCAGGTCCGCACCGGCCCGCCACCGGTGGTGCAGCTCCCCCGCCAGGACGACGGCGACGACGTCGACGGCGCGGTGGTCGTGCCGGCCGTAGCCCTGACCGGGGGCGAGCCGGTCGTCGGCGACCCGCAGCAGCGGGCCCAGCGAGCCGTCGCCGGGGGCGAGCACCACCCGGGACACCGGGTCGCCGGGGCCCTCCGCGGGAACCCCGGCCGGGGGAACGTCCACGGGGCCACTCTCCCCGAAGCCGGGCGGCGTGACACGCTGACCCGGTGAGCCGGGTGAGCAACCACCCGCCGAGCGACGCGACGCTCCGGCGGCTGGAGCGCGCGTCGGGGTCGTTGGCCACGCAGGCCGTCGCGCGCATGGACGAGGACCTGCCCTGGTTCCGGGCCATGCCCGCCGACCAGCGCTCCTGGGTCACCCTCGTGGCCCAGGCGGGGATCGCCTCCCTCGTCGAGTGGTGCCGCCACCCCGGCCGGCCGCCGCGGCTGACCGGCGAGGTGTTCGGCGCGGCACCCCGCGAGCTGGTCCGGGCGGTGGCGCTGAAGCAGACCGTCGACCTGATCAAGGTCACCGTCGAGGTCATGGAGGAGCGGGTCACCTCCGTCGCCGAGCCCGGGGACGAGGAGACGCTGCGGCTGGCCGTGCTGCAGTTCAGCCGCGAGGTCGCCTTCGCCACCGCGCACGTCTACGCGAGCTTCGCGGAGAGCCGGGGCGCGTGGGACGCCCGGCTCGAGGCCCTGGTGGTCGACGCGCTGGTCCGCGGCGAGCGCTCGGAGGAGCTCTCGGGCCGGGCCGCGGCGCTGGGCTGGGCCGCCGGCACCCCGGCGCTGGTCGTGGTCGGCGCGACGCCGACCGGGGTCGACGACCCGCACGGCGCCGTGCGCCGGGCCGCCCGCTCGCTCGACTGCGACGTGCTGGTCGGCGTGCACGCCGACCAGCTGGTGGTCGTCCTGGGCGGCACCGGCGACCTGGAGGCGGTCGCGGAGCGGGTCGCCGACGAGTGCGGGGAGGGCCCGGTGGTCACCGGGCCGGTGGTCGACGGGCTGGGGCGGGCGGCCCACTCCGCCGCGGCGGCGCTCGCCGGCCTGCGGGCGGCGGGCGCGTGGCCCGAGGCGCCGCGCCCCGTCGCCGCCGACGCCCTGCTGGCCGAGCGCGCCCTCGCCGGCGACCCGCTGGCCCGCACCGCGCTGCACGACCAGGTCGCCGCACCGCTGCGCTCGGCCGGCGGTGGCGTGCTCGAGACCGTGCGGGCCGTGCTGAGCACCGGCGGCAACCTGGAGGCGAGCGCCCGGGCGATCTTCGTGCACCCCAACACGGTGCGGTACCGGCTGCGCCGCGCGGCCGAGCTGACCGGGCTCTCGGCGACCGACCCGCGGGGCAGCTGGACGCTCCAGGTGGCCCTCGCGCTCGCCGCGTTGGACCGCGACCGCTCCCTCTGGCACTGACCCGGACGTACGGTTCCCACCACGGATCGCCGGACACAGGCCCCCAGAGGGCGCGGGTTTTGGAGGAATCCTACAAAGATCACCGGTGTCCTTTCGTGCCCGGTCGCCGCGCGCGGGACCGGTGATCACTGGCACGGTGAGCAGGTGCTCGCCGTCCTCGCCCCGGGTCAGGGTGCGCAGAAGCCCGGGATGCTGACCGACTGGCTCGACCTCCCCGGCGCCGAACCCTTCTTCCGCTGGGCCGGCGCCATCGCCGGCGCCGACCTGCTGTCGCTGGGCACCACGGGTGACGCCGAGGCGATCAAGGACACCGCGGTCACCCAGCCGCTGGTGGTCGCGATGAGCCTGTTCGTGGCCCGCGAGCTCGGCGGGCTGCCGGGCCCGGTGGCGCACACCCCGCACACCGGGCGCGACGTCGTCATCACCGGCCACAGCGTCGGCGAGCTCACCGCCGCCGCGCTGGCGGGCGTGCTGAGCGTCGAGGCGGCGATCGCGCTGACCGCCGTCCGCGGCCGGGCCATGGCCGCCGCCTGCGCGCAGACGCCCACCGGCATGTCCGCCGTCCTGGGCGGCGACCCCGGCGAGGTGCTCGCCGCCCTGGAGCGGCACGGGCTCACCCCGGCCAACATGAACGGCGGCGGCCAGGTCGTCGCCGCCGGCCCCCTCGACGGGCTGGCCGCGCTCAAGGCCGAGCCGCCGGCCAGGGCGCGGATCATGCCGCTGCCGGTCGCCGGCGCCTTCCACACCGCGTACATGGCGTCGGCCCGCGAGGAGCTCGAGGGCCTCGTCGGCGGGCTCCGCCCGGCCGATCCCAGCCGGCTGCTGCTCTCCAACGCCGACGGCGCGGCCGTCGACTCCGGCACGGAGGTCCTGGCCCGCCTGGTCAGCCAGGTCACCAGCCCGGTGCGCTTCGACTCCTGCCTGGCGACGATGCGCGAGCTCGGCGTCACGGCCGTCATCGAGCTGCCGCCGGCCGGGGCCCTCGCCGGGCTGGCCAAGCGGGAGTGGAAGGGCGCGGGCATCGAGGTGCTCGCCGTCAGCACGCCCGCCGACCTCGACCGCGCCCGCGAGCTGATCGAGGCCGAGCGCGGCCGCAGCGAGGCCGAGCACCTGCCCGACTGGCGCATGGTCGTGGCCCCCGCCCGCGGGACGGTCAGCCCCGCGGAGATCGCCGAGGGCACGCACCTGCCGGCCGGCACCCCGCTGGGCTGCATCCGCGGCCGCCGCGAGGAGGTCAACGTCTCCGCGGGTTACGACGGCGTGCTCGCCGAGTGGCTCGTGCACGACGGGGACCTCGTCGACGCGGGCGACCCCATCGCCCGGCTCTACCCGGAGGTGACCGCGTGACCACGCTGAAGCTCGACCGGGGCGCCCCGGGCGCCCGGATCCTCGGGTTCGGCAGCTACCGCCCCCGTCGACGGGTGACCAACGACGAGCTCGCCGAGCGCATGGACACCAACGACGAGTGGATCCAGGCACGGGTCGGCATCGCCGAGCGCCGGTGGGCCGAGCCCGACGAGACGCTGGTGGAGATGTCGGTGGCCGCGGGCGGGAAGGCGCTGGCGGCCAGCGGCCTGGACGCCGGCGAGATCGACCTGGTGCTCCTGGCGACCACCAGCCCGCCGAAGGCGATCCCCGGGCTCGCCCCGCGGATCGCCCACCAGCTCGGGGTGCCCCGCCCCGGCGCCTTCGACGTCAACGCCGGCTGCGCCGGCTGGTGCTACGCGCTGAGCGCCGCCTCCGACGCGATCCGCAGCGGCACCGCCCGCAACGCCCTGGTCATCGGCGGGGAGCGGCTCACCGACTACACCAACCTCGAGGACCGGGCGACGGCGGTGATCTTCGCCGACGGCGCCGGCGCCGCCGTCGTCACCGCGTCCGAGGAGCCCACCATCGGCCCGGCGGTCTGGGGCAGCGACGGCGACCTGCACGAGGCGATCGCGATCCCCCCGGACGAGACCGGCATGAGCATGGCCGGCCAGGCGGTGTACCGGTGGGCGACGACGAAGCTCACCGACACCCTGGTCGAGGCCATGCGCCGCGCCGGCGTCGGGCCCGAGGACATCGACGTGTTCGCGCCGCACCAGGCCAACCTGCGGATCATCGAGCTGATGGCCAAGCGGCTGAAGCTGCCCGAGGGGACCGTCATCGCCCGCGACATCGTGCGCTCCGGCAACACCTCCTCGGCCTCGGTCCCGCTGGCCCTGGACGCCCTGCTGGAGAGCGGCGAGGCGAAGAGCGGTGATGTCGCGCTCCTGCTGGGGTACGGGGCGGGCCTGACCTTCGCCGGGCAGGTCGTCGTGCTGCCGTGACGCCTCCGGCCGGGAGCGCCACCGCTCCCCCCAGAACCCCGGGACACCCGTCCCGGACGTCGACGGCGCCCCCGCCCGGGGACGCCGTCCCATCCGAGAGAGAGGACCCCGCGTTGGCCAGCACCCAGGAGATCCAGGCCGGACTCGCCGAGATCCTGGAGGAGGTGGCGGGCGTGACCCCCGCCGACGCCACTCCGGAGAAGTCCTTCACCGAGGACCTCGACGTCGACTCCCTGTCGATGGTCGAGATCGCGACCGCCGTCGAGGACAAGTTCGGCGTCGCCATCCCCGACGACCAGCTCGCCAACATCAAGACCGTCGGCGACGCCATCAGCTTCATCGAGAGCAACCAGGGCTGAGCCCCGGGTCCCGCCGGCCGGCCGCCGGCGGGACCCGACCCCCGATCCGGCCCGACCGGGCCGTCGTCCGCACGAGGAGAGACCCATGAGCCCGTCCACCACCGACGTCGTCGTCACCGGCCTCGGGGCCACCACGCCCCTCGGCGGGGACGTGGCCGGCACCTGGGACGCCCTGCTCGCCGGCCGCTCGGGCGTCAGCCGGATCACCGAGGAGTGGGTGCAGGAGTTCCCGGCCCAGCTGGTCGCCCGCCTCGCCACCGACCCCGCGGAGCAGATCGACCGCGTCCGCGCCCGCCGCCTGGACCGCAGCCAGCAGGTGGCGGTCGTCGCCGCCGAGCAGGCCTGGGCCGAGTCCGGCGTGGCCGGGTCCGGCGTCGCCCCCGAGCGCATCGCCGTCGTCTTCGGCACCGGCATCGGTGGTGCGCTCACGCTGCTCGGGCAGGACGACGTGCTCGAGCAGAAGGGTCCCAAGCGGGTCTCCCCCTTCACCATCCCGATGCTCATGCCCAACGGGCCCGCCGCCGCCGTCGGCCTGGCCGTCGGGGCCAAGGGTGGCGTGCACGCCCCCGTGAGCGCCTGCGCCTCCGGCGCCGAGGCGATCCGCTGGGGCCTGGACCTGCTGCGCCTCGACCGCGCGGACGTCGTGCTCGTGGGCGGGGCCGAGGCCTGCGTCCACCCGCTCCCCATGGCCGGCTTCGCGGCCATGCGCGCCATGTCCACCCGCAACGACGAGCCCGAGCGCGCCTCCCGCCCGTTCGACAAGGGCCGTGACGGCTTCGTGCTCGGCGAGGGCGCGGCCGCGCTGGTCCTGGAGCGCGCCGACTCGGCCGCCGCCCGCGGTGCCCGGGTGCACGCCCGGCTCGCCGGCGCCGGCGCGACCGCCGACGGCTACGACCTGGTCGCCCCGCACCCCGAGGGCGAGGGCGCCGGCCGCGCCATCGCCGCCGCGCTGCGCGACGCCGGGCTCTCCCCCACCGACATCGGGCACGTCAACGCCCACGCGACCTCCACCCCGGTCGGCGACACCGCCGAGGCCGCCGCGATCCGCTCGTCGCTCGGTGAGCACGTGCTGGTCACCGCCACCAAGAGCCAGACCGGGCACCTGCTCGGCGCGGCCGGGGCGCTGGAGTCGGTGTTCACCATCCTGGCGTTGCGCGAGCAGGTCGTGCCGGCCACGGCGAACCTCGACGACCCCGACGACGACGCCGCCGTCCAGGCCCTCGACATCGTGCGCCGCGAGCCGCGCAAGGCCCAGCTCACTGCGGCCGTCAACGACTCGTTCGGCTTCGGCGGGCACAACATCGCGCTCGTGTTCACCACCGCCTGAACACCGACCCGGAGGTACCCGTGACGACAGTCCAGGCCGCGCCCACCGTGACCGCGCCCGACCCCCGCGATCCGGAGGACCGGCTCCGGCGGTTCTTCGACGCGGGCTCGGTGCAGCTGCTCGGCACGCGCGACACCTCGGGGGTGCTGGCCGCCCGCGGCACGGTCTCGGGGAGCCCCGCCATCGCCTTCTGCACCGACGCCACGGTGATGGGCGGGGCGATGGGCGTCGACGGCTGCCGGCACATCGTCGACGCCATCGACGCCGCCCTGCGCGAGCGGGTGCCGGTCATCGGCATCTGGCACTCCGGCGGGGCGCGGCTGGCCGAGGGCGTCACCGCCCTGCACGCCGTCGGCGAGGTGTTCGCGGCCATGGTGCGGGCCTCCGGCCGGATCCCGCAGATCTCGGTGGTGCTGGGCCCGGCCGCGGGAGGTGCGGCCTACGGTCCGGCGTTGACCGACCTGGTGGTCATGGGGCCGGCCGGCCGGGTGTTCGTCACCGGGCCGGAGGTGGTCCGCTCGGTCACGGGCGAGAACGTCGACATGGAGAGCCTGGGCGGGCCGGACACCCACGGCCGGCGCAGCGGCGTCGTCCACGTGGTCACCGACTCCGAGCCCGCGGCGCTGGAGACCGCGCGGCTGGCCGTCGACCTGCTCGCCGCCCAGGGCAGCTTCGGCCCGGCCGGCGACCAGCCGGGCACAGACCTGGCGGCCCTGCTGCCCGAGCAGACCAACCGGGCCTACGACGTGAAGCCGCTGGTCTCCTCCCTGCTCGACGAGCCGGGGCTGGAGCTGCACCCGCGGTTCGCGCCCAACGTCGTGACCACGCTGGGCCGGCTGGCCGGGCGCACCGTCGGCGTCATCGCGAACAACCCGCTGCGGCTGGGCGGGTGCCTGGACTCGGCGTCCGCGGAGAAGGCGGCGCGGTTCGTGCGGATGTGCGACGCCTTCGGCGTCCCCCTGGTGGTGCTGGTCGACGTGCCCGGCTACCTCCCCGGCGTCGGCCAGGAGTGGGACGGCGTCGTCCGGAGGGGGGCCAAGCTGCTGCACGCCTTCGCCGAGGCGGTGGTGCCGCGCGTGACGCTGGTGACCCGCAAGTCCTACGGCGGCGCCTACATCGCGATGAACTCGCGCTCGCTGGGCGCGACCGCGGTGTTCGCGTGGCCCGGCGCCGAGGTCGCCGTCATGGGCGCCAAGGCGGCCGTCGGCATCCTGCACCGCAAGAAGCTGGCCGCGGCCCCTCCCGGCGAGCGCGAGGCGCTGCACGCCCAGCTGGCCGAGGAGCACGAGCGCATCGCCGGCGGGGTGAACCGGGCACTGCAGATCGGGGTCGTCGACGAGGTGGTGGAGCCGGTGCGCACCCGGCAGCGGCTGGTCGAGGCGCTCGCCACCGCCCCGCACGGTCGCGGGGCCCACGGCAACATCCCGCTCTGACGTGGAAAGGCCGTCCCGGCGCCGCTTCCCCGACGGCGCCCGGACGGCCCGCTCCAGGCTACGACGACCGCACCGCCGGGGCGGGGGTGTCGTGCCCCGATCGTGACCTTCAGACCACCTGGTGCAGCCAGGTCACCGGGCTGCCGTCGCCGGCGTGCCGGTAGACCTCCAGGTCGGCGTCCCACGCCGCGCCGAGCAGCTCGTCGACGCCGTGGCGGAACGCCTCGATCGAGGTGGCCGTGGCGGCCAGGTGCCGCAACTGCTGCTCGGTGACGATGAGGTCGCCGTTGGCGCTGGTGGGCGCGCGGAAGACCCCGTGCCCGGGCACGTAGGACATGCGCTCGCCGTCGTTGCCGTGGCTGGCCTCCTCGGTGACCTCGAACCGCAGCATCGGCCACGCCCGCAGGGCAGCGACGAGCTTGGCGCCGGTGCCGGGCGATCCCGTCCACGCCACTTCGGCACGGTAGGCACCGTGCGCCGCGGGCTGCTCAGCCCACGACAGGGAGACCGGCGCGCCGACGACGCGTTCCAGCGCCCACTCGACGTGCTGGCAGAGCGCCTTCGGGCACGAGTGCACGAAGACGACACCCTGGGTTGACCGTCGCTGCACCGGGCACCTCCATCGACTCGATCGGTCTCGTCTTCCCCTACGGACCCATCGATTCGGTGACGCGCCGTCATCGGCAGTGGCGGAGCAGGGCTCCCGCGACAAGTTTGCACGATGGGGACCCGATCGCGCCAGCCCGGGTGCGACTCCTGGGACGAAAGTGGCGATCCCGCGTCCACCCGGCGTCTTGCTGCTGGTCAGCGGCCAATACCATCCGTCACCGGGCACGTCCAGCGGTGTCAGCGTATTCACAGGTCCGCCCGATCGACGGGTGCCGCTCCGGCCCGGATCGATCCGGAACCGGTCAGGCGGCGTGCGAGGTTCGGTGACGCTGTGTGACCGGCGCCCCGGCTGCGGCGTGGCGCCGGAGGGTGCGACCAGCGCATCCAGCTGACCAGCTGCTCACCCTGCGTCGCCCCTGGGCCACGCGGCGTCGACGGCCAGGCTCAGGCGTCCAGCGCGCACGGGAGGCGATGCCTGCCCGGGGAGCCCACCGGGTAGGGCCGCGGCGTGGGTGCACACCAGGGGATGGCCGAGGCGGGGCGGGACGTCGTCGCCCCGATGGTGCTGGAGGCGTGGGACGTCTTCCTGGCGCAGGCCGCGTCGGTGGAGCTGGACCGCCCCTCACGCCTGCCGGGGTGGCGGGCCCGCGAGATCTGCGTGCACCTGGGCTGCTGGGACGACCACGCCGCCCTGCACGACCTCGTCACGTCGGCGCGCTCCGGTGGCACGGGAACCCCACCGGACCCCGACGCGGTCAACGCCCGGGTCGTCGCCGCCCACCGCGACGCCTCCCGCGAGGAGGTGCTGGCCGGGCTGCGCCGCAACCGTGACGCGACCGCCCGCTACCTGGCCGACGAGCCCGTGGCGCTGGACACCGCGCCGGCGGTCTCCGTCGTGGGCCGGCTGCCGCTGCTCAGCGTCGTCCTCGGGCAGGCCTACGAGCTCGCCGTCCACGGGATGGACCTGGTCTCCTGCGGCGCGGAGCCGCCACCGGCCTCCGTGCTGCAGTCCGGGCTGGCCGCGCTGACCGACGTCACGGGCGCGCTGGCCGCCTCGAGCGGCATCCCCGGGCGGGTCAGCCTGGTCACCCCGGACGGCGGGTGGGGGTTCACCTCGGCCGGCGGCGGCTGGCAGGTGCGCCGGGTGCCCGCGGGGGTCGTCGAGGGGCCGGCCGTCGAGGCCGCGGCGGACCTGCTGCTCGACGCCGCGTCGGGCCGGGTCAACCCCGTCCCGGCGGCCGCCCGGCGCAGGCTGAAGGTGCACGACGTGCCCGGCCTGCTGCAGCTGGCACCGATCGTGCAGCAGGTGCCGGGCATCCCGGGGGGACCGATCCTCCAGCTCGCCGCGCGCACCGTCGGCGGCGCCGGCGGGGTGCTCGGCCGGCTGTTCGGCCGGGGTTAGGCCCTCGCGCGCGCCGCCCGCCCCCGGCACCACCACGCGGCTCCGGCCGCGACCACGAGGAGCGCGACCGCGAGGAGAGGGACGAGGACGGAGGTGTCGAGCTGGGCGAGCAGCGCGCCGGCCGAGGCGCCCACGCCCACCTGCACCACCGTGCTGGGGACCAGCCCCACGGCGGTGGCCGCGGCGAAGGGCGCCGGCCGCAGGCCCGCGAGGCCCGCCCCGTAGTTGACGGCGACGAAGGGCACGACCGGCACCAGCCGGCTCCCCAGCACCACGACGAACGTCCGGCCATCGGCCAGCCGGTCCAGGCGCGGACCGGCCAGCCGGGCGACCGCCGGCCGCCCCAGCCAGCGGGCGAGCCCGAACGCGAGGAGGGCGGCCAGCAGCCCGCCGGCGAAGGACACCGCCAGCCCCGCGGTGAACCCGAGGACCCCGCCGAGGAGGGCGGAGACCACCGACCGCGGCACCGGCGCCAGCAGCACCAGTGCGACGGCGACCACCAGCACCGGCCAGGCGGCGGCGCCGGCGCCGGCCACGACCGCCCGCAGCTGCTCCGCCGACGGCAGGTCCGACGTCAGCGCCGCCGCCCCGCCACCGAGCAGCAGGGCGCCGAGCGCCGCTGCCCGCAGCCCTGTCCGATCCGCCGTCCGCACGCCCTGATCCTGCCCCAGGGCGCGCGCCGGACGGGTCAGCTGCAGCTGCCGCCCAGGGAGATGCCGCGCTGCGCCAGCCACGGGACCGGGTTGGCCCGGTCGGCGTAGAGGCCACCCCGGTGGGTCTCGAAGTGCAGGTGCGGCCCGGTCGACTGGCCGCGGTTGCCGACCTCGGCGATCTGCTGCCCGCCGCTGACCACCTGGCCCGGCGACACGAAGAACTGGTTGACGTGGCCGTAGACGGTGATGACCCCGTCGGGGTGCTGGATCGCGACGGCGAGCCCGAAGCCGCTGGCCGGCCCCGCCTGGAGCACCACGCCCGGCTCCGGCGTGTAGATCGGGGTGCCGATCGGCGCGGCGATGTCGACGCCGAGGTGCATGGTGCCCCAGCGCGCGCCGTAGCAGGAGGTGACCCGGCCCTGGGTGAGCGCGGCGCCGCTGCCACCCGGGGCGGCGGCCACCGTCATGACGGCGCGCTCGGCGGCCTGCGCCTCGTCGTACGCGCGGGCGGCGTCCTCGGCGCCCTTCACCTCGAGCAGCCGGATCTCGGCGTCGCGGAGCTGCTGGTCGAGCCCCGCCTTCTCCGCCGTGAGGGCGTCGAACTCGGCCTGCGCCTCACCGAGGAGGCGGTCGGCCTCCGCCTGGGCTTCGCGCGCCTTGCCCGCCGCGGCGTCGCGCTCGGCGACGGCGGCCTTGGCCTCCCGGTCAAGCCGCGCCTCGCGCGCCTCGGCGACCCGCAGCTCCTCGAGCACCCGGGCGCGGTCCTCGCCGAGCAGGTCCAGCGTCGCCGCCTGCTGCAGCAGCTCCCCCGGCCCCTCGGCGTGCAGCACCATCTCGAGCTCGGTGAACGCCTCGTCGCTGCCCATGTAGGCCTCCCGGCCCAGGGTGGCGACGTCCTCCTGGGTGCGCCCGACGGCCTCCCGGACGGCGGCGAGCTCGGCGGCGATCGCGTCGGCGTGCTCCCGGGCGCGGTCCAGCTCGGCCTGCGTGGCGAGGACGGCACCGCTGGCCTCCTCGGCCCGCAGCGTCATCTGCTGCAGCCGCTCCTCGGCCTCGCGGACGCGCTGCTCCAGGCCCTGGACCTCGGCGGCGACGCGGTCGTGCTCGCTCTGGGCCGCGCTGGGGGCCGCCGACGAGGCCGGCGCGCCGAGCAGGGACAGCGACAGCAGTGCGGTGAGGGCGATGGCCGCCCGGCCGGCTGCCCGGCGTGGGCGCCGCAGGACGCCCGTCAGGTGGTGCGTGGTCGCCAAGGCGACGGTCTCCGTTCCTCGGTCCGCCTACCAGGTCAGCTGACGGGTTCGGGCCGGAACGTGCCCTACCTGCCTGCCCGTGGAGGCGCAGGCGGGATTCACCCCAGAGAACGTGGGTCCCCGGTCCCCGCGGCGGTCAGACCGCGGAGTTCGGCGGGGCCCGCCCGAGCCCCCGGGTCGGGGGCGGCATCGGGTGGGCCGCGAGAGACGGTACAAGCCAAACCTGCAGATGTCACAGGGTGGTAACGAACCTTCTCGGTCCACCACTCGGGTACCGGGTCGCGACGCTGCTGGTGGGGTCCCGTCTGGCAGGCTGGTACGTCCGGGGCGGTAGCTCAGCTGGTCAGAGCATGGGACTCATAATCCCTGGGTCGTGGGTTCGAGCCCCACCCGCCCCACCGCGCGACCGGCGCCGGCCACCGGCCGGGGTGTGCCGGGGTGTGCCGGAGATCATGCGCGTCCCGCGTCGTGGAGGAGAGCGGCGGCGCGGGGGTGCCACGCCGCGCCGCCGGCGGCGACCGCCCGGACGTGGCCGGGGAGGTCGGCCGGGTCGTCGTCCTTGAGCAGGTAGCCGGCCGCGTCGATCGCCCGCGCCCGCCGCACGCTGGCCGAGCTGAGGCCCCCGGTGAGGAACACGATGCGCACCTCCGGGTGCGAGGTGCGGACCACGCTCGCCGCGGTCAGGCCGTCCACGACCGGCATCTGCAGGTCCAGCAGCAGCACGTCGGGGTGCAGCTGCCGGACGGCATCGGCGACCTCGCTCCCGTCCGCGCACTGCCCCACGACGGAGATGCCACCGGCTGCCTGCAGCAGGTCAGTGAGCGCGTCCCGCACGAAGGGGTGGTCGTCCACCACCACGACCCGGATCTCGGTCACCGCTCCCCCGCCCTCCGCGCGGCCCGGTCCCCCGCCCTGCGCGGGAGGTCGGCCACGACTGACACGCGGTGAGACCCGGTGCATGACGCGGCCGCACGAAGCAACCGTGCGCCCCCCGTCCCCGGGGGCGGGGCGCGGTGCTCGGGACGGGCCGCCCCACCCCGCGTCATGCCGTCCCCGTCGCCGCGTCCTCACCTGCGCACGGGGCAGACATGATGCGAGGTGGGCCATGACCACGGATCCGAGGGACGGGATCCCCCACCGCCGGGAGGAGCTCCTCCGGTGCGCCCGGACCCGGCAGGCGGCCGGGCAGCTGGCGACCGCGGAGCTCCTCGAACGCCGCGCCGACCGCACGACCAGCCCCGTGCTGGCCTCCCTGCTGCGCGAGCGCGCCGGGCGGCGGCGGTCCCTCGGGGAGCGGCTGCTCGCGGACCCGTCCGGGGGCGGGCGCGCGCGAGGGGAGGCGGTGCCCGCCCGCCGGCGGTAGCGTCCGGCCATGCCAGCCGCGGGGCCCGCTGGCTCCGCCGAGGAGCGACCGGGATCGGTGGAGATCACGGCGCTCGTGCCGCTCGTCCGGCGGATCGTCGCGTCCCGGGTCCGGGACGCCGCCACGGTGGACGACCTGGTGCAGGAGACGCTGGCCCGCGTGCTGGCCGCGGCCGGCCGGATCGAGCCGGGGATGCTGGAGCCCTACGCCATCGTGACCGCGCGCAACGTCGTCACCTCGCTGTGGCGGGAGCAGGACCGGCAGCGGCGCAACCAGCACCGCGTCGTCGACCTGCACCCCTCCGAGGCGCCCGACGCCGACGTGCTGGCCCGGGAGGACCGTGACGCCGTGAGCGCGGCGCTGCGCCGGCTGGGGGAGCGTGAGCGCGCCACCCTGCTGGCCCACGAGGTGGCGGGGCAGGACACCCGCTCGCTCGCCGCCGAGCTGGGGTCCACCGCCGGTGCGGTGGCGGCCCAGCTCAACCGCACCCGGGCGCGGCTGCGCGTCGAGTACCTGCTGGCCCTGGAGGCGACCGACCCGCCGACGGACCGCTGCCGACCGGTGCTGCTCGCGCTCTCCTCCGGCGACCGGCGCCGGCAGCGGGAGGTCGACGCCGCCCGGCACCTGCTCGAGTGCGGGTTCTGCGCAGGGCTGAGCCAGCCGCTGGTGGACCGCGGCCGGTCGCGGGACGACGAGATCCACGTCGCCGTCCGGGCCGACGCCGACGTCGTGGCCGCCCGGCAGGCCGCCCGGGAGGCGGGCGCCCGCCTGGGCTTCCCGCCGACCGACCTCACCGCGATCGCCACCGCCGTGTCGGAGGTGACCCGCAACGTCGTGAAGTTCGCCGAGGCCGGGGAGGCGGTGATCGAACTGCTCGAGGAGCCGCGGCGGGGCATCCGCGTCGTCGTGCGCGACGTCGGCCCGGGCATCCCCGACGTGGCGCAGGCCCTGCAGGACGGCTTCAGCACCTACGCGGGCCTGGGCCTGGGCCTGCCGGGCGCCCGGCGCCTGATGGACGAGTTCACGGTCGTGTCGGAGGTCGGTCGCGGCACCACCGTGACCATGACGAAGTGGTGGGGTGAGCGATGACCAGCAACGAGGACGGCCGCGCGACGGGGCGCGGACCGGCGGAGAAGTCCCGGGACGCCGACGTGCTGCTCCCGGAACTGGTCGCGCACCTCCGCGAGCACCGCACCCGGCTGCGCCAGGAGTGGACCACCCGCATCGGCGACGCGCACCTGCTCCAGGCCATGACCAGCCAGGAGGTCGCGGCGGAGACCACGTCGGTCTACGACAACTACGTCGAGGTGCTCGAGACCGGCAGCGTGGAGGCGCTGCAGCACTACGCGCGCGACCTCTCGGAGCGCATCATCCCGAGGGGCGTGGAGACGCACGAGGTCGTGGGCATCGTCCTGCTCCTGAGGGACGTCCTGGCGCGCTCGCTGTTCGAGAAGTACCAGCGCGACTTCGCTCTGCTCAACCGCGTGCTGGACGCCTACGAGCCGGCCGCCAACCGCATCGCCAACACCGTGGCGGTGAGCTTCGTCGACGAGCGCGAGCGGGTCATCCGGCAGCAGCAGGACGCGATCCTCGAGCTGTCGACGCCGGTGCTGCCCGTCCGGGAGCGGCTGCTCATCCTGCCCATCATCGGGGTGCTCGACAGCGAGCGCGCCAAGCAGCTCACGGTGCAGCTCCTCAACGGCATCCGCACGCACCGGGCCAAGGTCGTCGTCATCGACATCACCGGGGTCCCCGCAATCGACCAGACGGTGGCCAACCACCTCGTGCAGACCGTCGACGCCTCCCGCCTCATGGGCGCCAACGTGATCATCACCGGGTTGTCACCGGACATCGCCCGGACCCTGGTGACCATCGGCGTCGACCTGAGCAAGATGGACACCGTCGGGGACCTGCAAGGGGGGCTGGAGGAGGCCGAGCGGATGCTCGGGTACGCGTCGGCGCACCCCGACGGGGCGATGGGGCCATGAGCTCCGGGCCACGGCTGTTCTCCATCCTCAAGCAGGGCCCGACGCTGATCGCCTCGATCCACACCGCGCTGGACGACTCCCAGCTCGAGCGCTTCCGCGAGGACCTCGTCGACCGCATCGGACGCGACCGCGCCCGCGGGGTGATCATCGACCTCGCGGCGCTGGACGTCCTCGACTCCTTCGCCACGCGGGTGCTGCGGGACATCGCGGAGATGGCGCGGCTGCGGGGCGCGCGGACGGTGGTCGTCGGCATCCAGCCCGAGGTCGCGTTCGTGATCGTCCGGCTCGGCATGGACACCGGTTCCCTGGTGACGGCGCTCGACCTCGAGGAGGGGCTGGAGCACCTCGCGGGCGCCACCCTGCCGACGGCGGGGCCCCACCGGTGACGCCCGTCGAGGACCTGCGCCGGGACCACCGCGCTGCCCTGCTGCGCCACCTCGGCCACCGGCAGGAGTCATCGCTGCACGCCGGGTACGAGCTGGGGCGCAAGGCGCTGGCCGGGGGCATCAGCCTGCTCGAGGTGGTCCGCGTCCACCACGACGTCCTCGTCGAGGTGCTGCGGACCACCTCCCCCGACGAGGTGCCGGCGGTCGCCGAGGCCGCGTCGGACTTCCTGCTCGAGGTCGTCGCCAGCTACGACATGTCGCAGCGCCGCTCACCGGGCGGGCGGTGACCGCGGTCGGGACCGCCCCCGGTCACCCGGTGAGCAGCAGCCAGAGCGGCACGGTGACCAGCGCCGCGGTGGTCGCCACCGAGATGTGCGCGGACACGAAGCCGCCGTTGCCGCCCATCCGCGCCGCCAGGACGTAGGACGCGGTGGCCGGGGGGACCACCGCGAACGCCAGCACCACCGCCCGCTGATCGCCCTCCACCCCGAGGAGCACCACCAGGGCCAGGGCGGTCGCCGGCACCACGAGCAGCTTGACCGCCGCCAGGAAGCCGGAGAGCAGCCAGCCGCTCCGGTCCATCCCCCGCAGGCGGAGCGCCGCACCGACGGTCAGCAGCCCCAGCGGCACCGCCGCGGCCGCGATCCGGCCGAGCGTGGCGTCGACCGGGTCCGGCAGCGCGAGGCCCGCGACGTTGCCGAGCAGGCCCACGACGGTCGCGACGATGAGCGGGTTGCGGACCACGGCACCGAGCGCGCCGAGCACCGCCCCGCGACCGCTCGTCGTGGCGGTGCCGTTGGCGAGGGCCACCACCGCGAGCACGTTGACCGCGGGCACCGTGACGCCCAGCAGCACCCCCATGAGCGCGAGCGCGGCCGGACCGCGGTCGTCGACCAGGGCCAGGGCGAGGAAGGTGTTGAAGCGGAACGCCGTCTGCCAGCCCGAGGCGGCGGTCACCCGGTCGACGCCGGGGAACCAGCGCACGAGCGCGCCCACCAGCGCGCCGGCGGCGAGAGCCCCGAGAGCCGCCAGCAGGGCGCTGCCGGTGCCGCCCGCGGCGAGGTCGGCCGCCAGCGTGGTCCGCACGAGGAGGGCGGGGAACAGCACGAAGTAGACGAGGCGCTCGAGGTCGACCCAGAAGCCCGGCGCCCGCCAGGCCCAGCGGCGCAGCACCACGCCCAGGACGATGAGCGAGAACTCCGGCAGCACCACCGCCGCCGCCGCCACGCGGGCAGCCTAGCCAGCGCTCACCCCCGGCCGATCGCGTAGACGTGGGCCACGACGGTCACGTCCTCGCCCGGCCCGGCGAGGAAGGGCGCCGCGCTCGCGCGGAAGGCCGCGAGCGAGGGACCGTCGGTGCGGTCGACGGCCCGGGCGCCGGGCAGGTAGCTGCCCTGGAGCCCGTGCGCGGTGGCGACGGCCCCGGTCGGCCGGGCGAAGGTCACGGTGGTCACGTTCGGGTCGTCGTCGTTGCCGCGGCCGTCGAGGTGGGCGACGACGTCGTGCGCGTTCTCCAGCGCCAGCACCTGGACCCGCGCCGGGACCTCCACCCGGCCGATCGGCGCGCCGGCGGCCAGCACACCGCGGACGTCGTAGGGGAAGTCGGGCGTCCCGGCGTCGTGGGCGGCCTGCGCGGCCACCATCCCGCCCTGGCTGTGCCCGACGAGCAGCACCGGGTCCGCGGGGCCCGCGCCGGACCGCCGCAGCGCCTCGGCGATCGCCCGCTGCCGCGTCGTGACCTCCCCGCCGAGCACGCGCAGGTTGGTGCCCAGGTCGTTGCTGGCCGGGTTCACCTCACCTCCCGGCAGGGCCCAGTCGCCGGTGCCGGGGATGTCCACGACGTAGGCGGTCGTGCCGTCGGCGCGGGTGAGCACCCGGACCCCGATGTGGTCGCGGTCGGCGCCGGACCCCGCCGACCGCAGGTGCAGCGCCGCGAGCAGATCCGCCGTGCCCCGGGGCGGTCGCACGGCGGCGGGGCGCCGGTCGTCGGGGCGGCGGGCCACGACGGGCGCCCCGTCCGGCCAGAGCCGGCCCAGCCGGGCGGCGGCGGACCGGACGTCGCCCCCACCGAGCCACGGGGAGAGCAGCCCCCCGGTGCCCACCGCCGCCCGCGACGCCGTGCCGGGGGCGGCGTTGACGACGTGGCCCACCACGCCCGGGTGCTCGGTCAGCCAGCGCTCGGGGTCGCCGGCCAGGTCGCGCGCCGCCACCACGGCGCCCGCCGGGTCGGTCACCACCTGCCCCGCCCCGGCGAGCAGCAGCCCGCCCACCGCGGCCTCCGGGACGAACCCGGCCGCCCAGTGCAGGTCGTCGAGCAGCGCGGCGAGGGCGGCGTCCGCGGCCGCGTACGCCTCGGCCGCCGCCCGCAGGGTCGCCGCCCGCGCGGTGAGGGTCACCGCGAGCGCCGTGAGGCCGCCCGGCCCGTCGAGCGCGGTCAGCAGCGCCGCCTGGAACCGCGCGACGGCGACCGGGTCGAGCAGCGCCGAGGCGAGCAGGTCGGGATCGGCGAGCACCGCGTGGCAGGCCGCGCCGGTGGCCGCCAGCGCCTCGGCGAGGGCGAGGCTGCTCCCGGCCAGGGCGGCGAGGTCGGCGAGGTCGGCCTCCACGCCGCCCGCGCCGCCGCGGACCGCGATCCCGGTGACCGGTGCGCCGGTCACCAGAGGCCGGCCCGGCTCAACCGGGCCGAGAGCGCCCGCCAGGCGTCCGCGCCCGCCTCGGGCAGCTCCCCGACGACGTCGTCCAGCAGGTCGCCGCCCCGGGCCGCCTGCCGGGCGAGCCACGAGCGGACCGCCTGCTCCGCACGGTCGATCGCCGCCAGCCGGGCGCGGACCTCGTCGGCGTGCCGGCGCAGCAGGCCGGCCACCCCCTCGAGGGCGTCGGCCGCGGCCTGCACCTCCGCGCAGTCGCGGGCCAGCTGACGGCGGTGGGCCGTGGCCGCGTCGGAGACCCAGCGGGTGCGCGCCCCCGCGAGGCGGTGCTCCTCCCCCGCCGCCCGCACCGCCCGTGCGCGCTGCGCCAGCTCCGCGGCCAGCTCGTCCAGGCCCTCCGGATCCCCGTACGCACCCACCGCAGCCTCCTCCCGGTCCCCGGACCAGGGCGGAGCCTAGGAGCGCCGGACGCCTCCTCGCGGCGCTCGGGCGGGGGCTGTGGGAAGCGGTCGGGGCTGTTGATGGATGCTGACCCGGTGACCGGCGCCCCCGTCCCCCGAGCCCTCGTGCAGACCGTCCTCGACATCCCGCTGCACCGGTTCCTCGGTGTCGGGCTGCGCGACGAGGCCGACCCGGCGGCCGGCATCCGGTTCCCGGTGGGCCCGGCCGCGCAGAACCCGGCCGGGATGCTGCACGGCGGCGTCGTCTACGCCCTGCTCGACGTCGCCTCGTTCCTCGCGCTGTTCCCGCACCTGGGCGAGGGCGAGCACGCCGTCACCCACGACGTCTCGGCATCGCTGCTGCGGCCGGTGGGCGCCGGGGCCGAGGTGGAGGTCACCGCCACCGTGCTGCGGCGCGGCCGCGCGGTCGCGTTCATGCGGGCGGAGGCCACCGTGGAGGGCGTGCTGGTGGCCACCGGCCAGGTCACCAAGACCGTCGTCGCCCCCCGCTGAGCCGCCTCACCACAGGGCGATCGACCGGCGGAAGATCCCGGCGAGGTCGTCCTCGGTGACCGCCCGCGGACAGGTGGCCAGCAGCCGCTGCTGCTTCATCGCGCCGTCGACCAGGTCGGGGATGTCCCCCTCGCCGAACCCGACCGCGCCCACCCCGTTGGGGATGTCGATGTCGCGCATCAGGTCGGCCAGCACCGTGGGCAGGAACTCGGCGGCGTCCGACGGGCGGTCGGCGCCGGGCGCGAGCAGCTCCGCGGCGCGGACGTGCCGCTCCGGCGATGCCTCGAAGGTGAAGCGGAACGCCTCGGGTGCGGTCAGCGCCACCGACATCCCGTGCGGCACCATCGGCTCGCCGGCCGGGTAGTCCTTGGGGTGGAAGTCCTTCACCTGCCCGGCGATCGGGTAGGCGTTGGCGTGCGGGATGTGCACGCCCGCGTTGCCGAAGCCCATGCCGGCGAAGGTGGCGGCGATCGCCATGTCCGAACGGGCCTGCGCGTCCTCCCCGTTCCGGACGGCGGTGCGGAAGGAGCCGGCCAGCAGGCTCATCGCCTTCTCCGACCACATGTCCGAGATGGGGTTGGAGCCGCAGTAGGGCACCCGCTGGTCGGGGCTCTTGCGGTCGTAGGTCGTGTACCAGCGGGCGGTGTAGCTCTCCAGCGCGTGGCAGAGGATGTCCATGCCGGAGGCCGCCGTGACCCCGGGCGGCTGGCTCAGCGTGAGGTCGGGGTCGATGACGGCGAGGGTGGGCCGCAGCCAGGCGTGGCTGATGCCGGTCTTCACCCGCTGGGCGATCACGTCCATCACGCAGATCGTGGTGCTCTCCGAGCCGGTGCCGGTCGTCGTCGGGACGGCGACCAGGGGCTTGAGCGGCTGCGACGGTGCCTGCCCCTTCCCGACCGGCACGTTGACGTAGTCCATGAGCTCGCCGGGGTTGGTGGTGAGCAGGTTGATCGCCTTCGCGGTGTCGATGCTCGACCCCCCGCCGACGGCGACGAAGGCGTCCCACGGGCCCGAGGAGCGGGCCTCGTCGATGGCCTCGACCAGGCTCACGTCGGTCGGCTCCACGTGCACGCCGTCGAACACCCGCGCCTCGATGCCGAACTGCGCCATCTGGTCGGCCACCCGCTGCGGGTGCCCGGTGGCCGCCACGCCGGGGTCGGTGACGACCAGCACCCGGCGCACGCCGTACCGGCTGAGGTCGAAGCCGATCTCGTCGGAGGCCCCGTTGCCGAACTTCAGCTGCGGCGCCCCGTAGGTGAAGACGGACTCCGGGTTGCCGGGCACGGTGCTGCTGGTCATCGGTCTCTCCCCTGGACTGCTCAGGTGCGACGGCGGTGCGCGGTTGCACCGAATGTTGCACACCGGTTGTGGCTCCCACCACACCGGCGCAACACTCCGTGGACTGCCCCGCCCGCCCGACGGGCGGGCCTCCGACCAGCCCGGGAGGCACCCGTGACCGACACCCCCGCGACCGCCCCGTACCTCGGCGACCTGCTCAAGGACGCGCCCACCAACTGGGGCAAGTGGGGGCCCGACGACGAGGTCGGGGCGCTGAACTACCTGGGCCCGGAGCAGGTGCTCGCCGCGGTGAAGCTGGTGCGCTCGGGCAAGGTCTTCACGCTGCAGCGGCTCATCGGCGACCCGAAGGGCGACCCGGTCTGGCCCGGTCGCACCCCCGCCGTCCGCACCCAGGTGCTCGACGAGAGCGACTGGGACGAGGGCGGCAAGGGCGCGCAGTACCCCGGCGGCCTGCACTACGCCGACGACAAGATCGACGCCTACCTGCAGGGCTCGACGCAGTACGACGCGCTGGGCCACCTCTGGTACGACGGCAAGATCTGGAACGGCTACGACGCCCGCACGACCGTCGGCGGGCTGGAGAAGGCCAGCGTGGAGCCGATCGCCCAGCGCGGCGTCGTCGGGCGGGCCGTGCTGCTGGACATGGCGCGCTTCCGCGGCAAGCCCACGCTCGACAAGGGCGAGACCTTCACCCACGAGGACCTCGTCGCCTGCGCCGAGGCGCAGGGCACGCCCATCGAGAAGCGGGACATCCTGGTCGTGCGCACCAACTTCCTGCAGCTGTTCCACGAGCAGGGCGAGGCCTTCTACGAGGGCTTCAACGAGCCCGGCCTGGTCTACTCCCCCGAGCTGGTGCAGTGGTTCCAGGACATGGAGATCCCCAACCTGGTCACCGACACGATCGCCAACGAGGTCACCTTCGACCCGAACAACGGGGTGGCGCTGGTGCTGCACAACGCGCTGATGCGCAACCTCGGCGTCACGCTCACCGAGATCGCCGACCTGGAGCAGCTGGCCGCCGACTGCGCCGGGGACGGGCAGTACGCCTTCCTCTACGTCGCGGCCCCGCTGAAGGTCGCCAAGGCCGCGGGCACCCCCGTCAACCCCGTCGTCATCAAGTAGCGCCGTGAGCGGCTACGACGACCGGCCGTGGCTGGCGCTCTACGGCGACCAGCCGGCCGACTACGCCATCGAGCACGAGACCGCGCTGGACATGTTCCGGGCGGGCGTCGAGCGCGACCCCGACGGCGTGGCGCTGCGGTACTTCGACGGGACGATCACCCGCCGGGAGCTCGACGAGCTCAGCGACGCCCTCGCCGTCGGGCTGCTCGCCCGGGGATTCGGCCCGGGCGACCGGCTGGCGGTCTACCTGCAGAACGTGCCGCAGTTCGTGATCGCCATGGTCGCCGCCTGGAAGGCCGGCGGCATCATGGTGTCGATCAACCCGATGAGCCGGGCCCGCGAGCTCTCCTACCTGCTCGAGGACTCCGGGGCCACCGTGCTGCTGTCCCTGGAGACGCTGTACGACCAGGTGGCGCGGGAGGTGGTCCCCGGGACCGGCGTGCGCCTGGTGCTCACCACCAGCGAGCTGGAGTTCCAGACCCGCGACGACGAGCGGTTGTTCGCCGGCGTCACCCGGCAGCGGCACGAGGGGACCACGGACTTCGCGGAGTTCGTCGCCGTCCACCGGGGGCAGGCGCCGCCGCCGGTCGGCCTGCGCTCGGACGACGTGGCGTTCCTGACCTACACCTCGGGCACCACCGGCGTGCCCAAGGGGGCGATGAACACCCACCGGAACGTGGTGTTCACCGCCCAGGTCTACCGGGACTGGGTGCACGCGGGCCGGGACGGCGCGATCTTCGGCGTCGCCCCGCTGTTCCACATCACCGGGCTGATCGGGCACATCGCCGTCAGCCTGCTGGTGCCGGCGCCGCTCGTGCTGGCCTACCGGTTCGAGCCCCAGGTCGTGCTGGACGCCTTCGCCGAGCACCGCCCGGCCTTCACCATCGGGGCGATCACGGCCTTCACCGCGCTGCTCAACGCGCCGGGGTCCAGCAAGGACCACTTCGCCTCGTTCACCTCGATCTACTCCGGCGGGGCGGCGATCTCGCCCACCGCCGAGCAGAACTTCCTGGCGGCCACCGGCAAGCAGGTGCACAACGCCTACGGCCTCACCGAGACCACCTCGCCGATGACGGTGACCCCGTTCGGGTCGCCGTCCCCGGTGGACCCCGTGTCGGGCGCGCTGTCGGTCGGCGTCCCCGCGCCGAACACGGTGGTGCGCATCCAGGACGACGAGGGGCGCGACCTGCCGATCGGCGAGATCGGCGAGATCGTCGCCGAGGGGCCGCAGGTGGTCGCCGGCTACTGGGGCAAGCCCGCGGAGACCGCGGCCGGCCTGCCCGGCGGAGCGCTCAAGAGCGGCGACGTCGGGTTCATGAACGCCGAGGGCTGGGTGTTCATCGTCGACCGCAAGAAGGACATGATCAACGCCTCGGGATACAAGGTCTGGCCACGCGAGGTGGAGGACGTGCTGGCCGAGCACCCGGCGGTCCGCGAATCGGCGGTGGTCGGTGTCCCCGACGAGAAGCGCGGGGAGACCGTCAAGGCGTTCGTCAGCCTCAAGCCGGGGTCGAGCACCACCCCGGAGGAGCTCATCGCGCACTGCAAGGAGCGCATGGCGGCCTACAAGTACCCGCGCAGCGTGGAACTGGTCGAGGAGCTGCCCAAGACGGTGACCGGGAAGATCCTCCGCCGGGAGCTGCGCGGGCGGTAGCGCGGCGGGTCGGCCAGGCCGGGGGGCCCGGCCGACCCCCAACGTTGGGTGGACGGACCGGTTCCGGCTCCCGGTCCCCTCCGCGAACCGGTCCCACCGGTTAGCGTTCAACCGCTCCTCCCCGGACGTTCCCCCGGCTGGCCGACCCTGGCGGTGATGACGATGACCACCTCGCCCCCGCCCACGCCGGCGGCCGGTCCGGCGGGCGACCCCCAGCCGGTCCCGCCTGCCCGCGGTGACGGTCCGGCACGGCGGCCGTCACCGGTCCCGCGCGACCCCTCCGCCGCCCGGCCGCCGGCGGCCGGGCGGCGGAGGGGTCGCGCGGGACCGGTGA